>NZ_JBVHCY010000006.1:0-224571 GCF_057922445.1 Flavobacterium sp. UM26
TATAACTGACAAAGTCCTAATCGGGGCATAAGTAGCTAACTTTGATGGAAGATAAGGTTCACTTTGTCAGTTTGGTTGTTGATTAAAAGTACTCTAAATTTATTTAGCAAATCTAAAGGATGGAAGTGGCATCCTTTGCCTTTTTTCTTTAAAAAGGCAAAGATATAACGGACAGCGGGACGATGCTGCCCAGAAAGCCTTTTGTTGCTGCTCCTTACAAATACAAAAAAAAATAATATATTAACTCGAGCACTGCCCTTGCTCATAATTTACCCCAATAACTAACCTACTTATGAAAAAAAAATCTTTATGGCTTATGGCACTTTTGACGAGTGCTAGTGTCTCTTTTGCTCAAATTAAAACAACAAAAATCAAGAATCACAACACTGAACATTACATTACTACCGTAATTAACTATCCTATTGCGGGACTTTATGCGGTGCAAAAACAAGTTGAACCCATAACGATTCTCAATGCCGATGGAACGGGAATACTACAAAATGAGGATTTGGTGAAAGAACCAATTGTTTGGGGAATTGAATGTTCAGAATCTGGAATTCCGATTTTTAAAGAGGGTTTTGACAGTTCAGCTTATTCATTGTGGTACAAAAAAGCGAAGGCTAACGAGGAGGAAGAATGGACTTACCTGTCGTTTACGATTCATTTCAATAAAATGAAAATGTTTATTGCTGGAGAGCGCTTTAAGGAATTTACTGAGGAAGAGTTAAAAAGGTAAAACGTCAACTCCTTGAAAACCTTTTGATTGAAGATTCTATTCAAGACAAAAGAGCCTAAAAACAGTTTTTTAAACAAAATTGGCTGTTTCAAGAAATCGATTTCGTTGAATACCAACTACTTAGTATTCAGAATAATAATTAGTTTTTAAAAACCTAAAAATGTTAGCATTTTTTATTTAATTTGCGAAAAATTCAATTCATTTATAATGGTAAATATCACACGCCTATTTGATTTTCCTTACTATCAATTAGAGAAATTCAACTCAATTCCCGATGCTTTGGTGACTAAGCAAAATGGAGTTTGGAACAAAACTTCAACCGAAGAGTACATTGCAAAATCGAATACCATTTCTAGGGCTTTGATTAGGATGGGTATTCAAAAAGACGATAAAATTGCCATTATATCCTCCAATAATAGAACCGAATGGCATATTATGGATATTGGTGTACTCCAAACCGGAGCCCAAACCGTGCCTATTTACCCAACTATTGGTGAGGAAGACTACGAATATATCTTAAACCACTCTGGTTCTTTGTACTGTTTTGTTTCGGATGTTGAAGTCTACAATAAAGTTAAAAACATACAAGCCAATGTTCCGGCTTTGAAAGGAATCTATTCATTTAATGAAATTGAAGGTTGCGAAAACTGGACTTCACTATTAACGCTTGGGGCAGACACTAGCAATCAAGATGTGGTAGAAGACCGCAAAAACAATGTGAAGACTCAAGATTTGGCTACCATTATTTATACTTCGGGAACTACCGGAAAACCAAAAGGAGTAATGCTTTCGCATCAAAATATTGTTTCGAATGTGTTGAATAGTGCACCTAGGATTCCGTTTGAACCCGGAAAAAATACAGCGTTAAGCTTCTTGCCTATTTGCCATATTTTTGAACGAATGATTTTGTATTTGTACCAATATTATGGTGTTTCGGTTTACTTTGGAGAATCGATTGAAAAAATTAGCGATAACATCAAAGAAGTACGTCCAAACGTAATTACTGCAGTTCCGCGTTTGCTAGAAAAAGTATACGACAAAATTTATGCTAAAGGAGCTGAACTAACGGGTATTAAAAAAGCCTTGTTCTTTTGGGCAATCAATTTAGGATTACGTTACGAACCTTATGGGGCGAACGGTTTTTGGTATGAATTCCAATTGAAAATTGCTCGAAAACTAATTTTCAGCAAATGGAAAGAAGGTTTGGGTGGCAATCTTGATTTAATGGTTTCAGGAAGTGCCGCATTGCAACCGCGTTTGACTAGAGTGTTTGCCGCTGCCGAAATTCCTGTAATGGAAGGTTACGGATTAACGGAGACTTCACCTGTAATCTCGGTGAACGATATGAGAAACAAAGGTTTCAAAATTGGTACTGTAGGTAAACTAATCAACGGTGTTGAAGTAAAAATTGCTGAAGATGGCGAGATTCTTTGTAAAGGTCCAAACGTAATGATGGGCTACTACAAAGATGAAGAAAAAACAAAAGAAGCACTTGCCAATGGTTATTTCCACACTGGAGATATTGGTAACATTGATGCGGAAGGTTTCTTGAAAATCACCGACCGTAAAAAAGAAATGTTCAAAACCTCTGGTGGAAAATACATTGCTCCACAATTGATTGAGAACACTATGAAACAATCTCGTTTTATTGAACAAATTATGGTAATTGGTGATGGCGAAAAAATGCCAGCTGCTTTCATTCAGCCAAGTTTTGAATTCATCAAAGAATGGGAAAAACTACACGGTATTGAAGTAGGTAAAACCAACCAAGAAATCATTTCGAATCCAAAAGTAATTGCACGTATTCAGGAAGAAGTAGACCATTTGAATGCTAAATTTGGAAATTGGGAAAAAATCAAACGCTTTGAGTTAACACCAGACGTTTGGTCTATCGATGGCGGTCAACTTACCCCTACTCTAAAACTTAGACGTAAAATTGTACTGGAAATGTACAAACCACTTTATGAAAAAATTTATGGTCAATCATAAAAATACGATTTAACATCAACTTAAAAGTCCTGAATTTGAAATTCAGGACTTTTTTTTTGTTGTAAAGCATTTGAGATATTTTGTGAAAACATTTTGTAGATTCCTCTCTCTTTCACTATTTTTCAACTTTACTTCTTTTTGTTAGCAAAATCATAATGTATTGGCAAAAAAAATATTTTAACAACACCATAAACTCCTGAAAAACAATGGAGTTTTTTTATTTTTACAAAAAAATTAAAAAAATAATATGCATGCATAGTATTTTTTATATATATTTGAAATCGATATAGTAAACTATGAAAGACAAAACAATTGATTATGTTTTAAGAGCAACATGGCAAGCCGTTTCTAGAATGTATAACGAAGAAGCCGCCAAATATGATGCAACAATGGCAACAGGATTTGCCTTATTGAGTATTGACAAAGAAGACGGAACACCTTCGACTGCTTTAGGACCAAGAATGGGAATGGAAGCTACAAGTTTGACCAGAACCTTGAAAACAATGGAAGAAAAGGGATTAATCTTCAGAAAGAAAAATCCAGACGACGGTAGAGGAGTTTTACTATATCTAACTCCCTTTGGAAAAGAAAAAAGAGAGCTTTCAAAAAATACAGTGCTAAAGTTTAATGAAACAGTTAAACAACATGTTTCGGAAGAAAAACTAGCGCACTTTATGGAGGTTGCCGAAATCATCAACGAATTGATTCATGAGAAAAGTATTTTCACTACTCCAGAAAACGAATCTAACGAAGACACAATGATGAGTGAAAATACCGAACAATAAGTAACGGTTTGATAAGCGACACCACATTCAAGAAATAAAATAAAAAAAATAAATAGTAACTAAGTATGAAACGCACAATTAAAAAAGTCGCAGTAATCGGGTCTGGAATTATGGGTTCTGGAATTGCTTGCCATTTTGCCAACATTGGTGTTGAAGTCTTACTTTTGGACATCGTCCCAAGAGAATTGACGGACGCTGAAGCCAAAAAAGGATTAACTCTCGAGAGTAAAATCGTGAGAAACCGATTGGTAAATGATAGTTTAGCTACCGCTTTAAAATCAAAACCCTCTCCTATTTACAATCAAAAATTTGCCAACCGAATTACTACCGGTAACACTACCGATGATATGGCAAAAATTGCAGGAGTTGATTGGATTATCGAGGTGGTTGTAGAGCGTTTAGACATCAAGAAATTGGTTTTTGAACAAATTGAAAAATTCAGAAAACCAGGCACTTTGGTAACTTCCAACACTTCGGGTATTCCAATTCATTTTATGAGCGAAGGCCGCAGCGAAGATTTCCAAAAACACTTCTGCGGAACTCACTTTTTTAACCCTGCGCGTTACTTGAAATTATTCGAAATCATTCCAGGTCCACAAACTTCAACAGAAGTTTTGGATTTCTTAACAGGATATGGCGAAAAATTCTTAGGAAAAACATCGGTTGTAGCCAAAGATACTCCAGCTTTTATCGGAAACAGAATCGGAATCTACGGCATCCAAAGTTTATTTCACTTAGTGAAAGAATTAGGATTAACCATTGAAGAAGTGGATAAATTGACGGGACCAGTTATTGGTCGTCCAAAATCGGCTACCTTCAGAACGGTTGATGTTGTTGGTTTGGATACCTTAGTACACGTAGCCAACGGAATCTACGAAAACTGCCCAACTGATGAACAACATGAGTTGTTCAAACTACCAGATTTCGTCAACAAAATGATGGAAAACAAATGGTTGGGAAGTAAAACAGGACAAGGTTTTTACAAAAAAGAAGGCAAAGAAATTTTATCTTTAGACTTAGACACTTTAGAATATCGTGCTTCGAAAAGAGCTTCTTTTGCCACTTTGGAATTGACTAAAACAATTGACAAACCCATCAATAGATTTAAAGTTTTAGTAAAAGGAAAAGACAAAGCGGGTGAATTCTACAGAAAAAGTTTTGCTGGAATGTTTGCTTATGTTTCGAATAGAATTCCTGAAATCTCAGACGAATTATACAAAATCGACGACGCCATGAAAGCTGGTTTTGGGTGGGAAAATGGACCATTCGAAATTTGGGATGCTATTGGTGTTGAAAATGGAATTGAAATCATGAAAGCTGAAGGTTTAGCACCTGCTGCTTGGGTTACCGAAATGATTGCTGCTGGAAATACTAGTTTTTATACGGTAAAAGAAGGAGCTACATATTTCTACAATGTTCCTACCAAATCACAAACTAAAGTACCTGGTCAGGATGCATTCATCATCTTGAACAACATACGCGAAACCAAAAAAGTATGGAGCAACAGTGGCGCCATTATTCAAGATTTAGGAGATGGTATCTTAAACTTAGAATTCCAATCTAAAATGAATACTATTGGTGGCGATGTATTGCAAGGCATCAACAAAGCCATCGATCTAGCCGAGAAAGAATACCAAGGCTTAGTAATTGGAAATCAAGCAGCAAACTTTTCTGTTGGTGCCAATATTGGAATGATTTTCATGATGGCTGTAGAGCAAGAATACGACGAATTGAACATGGCTATCAAAATGTTCCAAGATACTATGATGCGTGTACGTTACTCTGGAATTCCAGTAGTAGTTGCACCGCACGGTATGACATTAGGTGGTGGTTGCGAAATGAGCTTACATGCTGACAAAGTTGTAGCTGCAGCTGAATCGTACATTGGATTAGTAGAATTTGGTGTAGGTGTAATTCCTGGTGGTGGTGGATCAAAAGAAATGGCGTTGAGAGCGTCTGATTTGTTCCGTAAAAACGACGTAGAATTGAATGTACTTCAAGAGTATTTCTTAACAGTGGCTATGGCCAAAGTATCTACATCTGCTTATGAAGCTTTCGATTTGGGTATTTTACAACATGGTAAAGACATAGTGGTTGTCAACAAAGATCGCCAGATTGCTGAGGCTAAAAAACACGCTTTATTGATGGCCGAAGCTGGTTACACTCAACCTATTCGCAGAAAAGATGTAAAAGTATTAGGAAAACAAGCCTTGGGAATGTTCTTAGTAGGAACTGACCAAATGCAGGCTGGTAAATACATCTCTGAACACGACAAGAAAATTGCCAACAAATTGGCCTATGTAATGGCTGGTGGTGACTTATCTGAATCGACCTTAGTATCTGAACAATACTTATTGGATATCGAAAGAGAAGCTTTCTTATCTCTTTGTACCGAAAGAAAGACATTGGAGAGAATTCAATTTATGTTAACTAAAGGGAAACCGTTGAGAAACTAAAAGCCCCCTAACCCCCAAAGGGGGAACAAGGTAGCGAACTAATACTAATTTAAAATCCTATTTACCCCTAATAGGAATTCCCCCGCCTAGGCGGGGGCTAGGGGGCTAATATGAAAACAGCATATATAGTAAAAGCTTATCGTACAGCCGTAGGAAAAGCACCAAAGGGAGTTTTTAGATTCAAACGCCCTGATGAATTAGCGGCAGAAACCATTCAATATATGATGAATGAGTTGCCTGATTTTGACAAAACCCGTATTGATGACGTAATGGTTGGAAATGCTATGCCAGAAGCTGAGCAAGGTCTAAATGTGGGTCGTTTAATCTCTTTAATGGGATTAAAAGTAAATGATGTTCCTGGAGTTACGGTAAACAGATATTGTGCTTCTGGATTAGAAACTATCGGGATGGCAACTGCCAAAATCCAATCTGGAATGGCACATTGCATTATTGCCGGTGGAGCAGAAAGTATGAGTTATATTCCAATGGGAGGTTATAAACCAACTCCAGATTACAAAGTGGCTGCAGCTGGTCACGAAGATTACTACTGGGGAATGGGATTGACTTCTGAAGCGGTAGCAAAACAATTCAATATTTCGAGAGAAGATCAAGATGAGTTTGCTTTTCAATCGCACAACAAAGCCTTGAAAGCCCAAGCTGAAGGAAAATTTGATAGCCAAATTGTTCCGATTACTGTTGAGCAAACTTTTATCAATGAAAATGGTAAAAAAGAAACCAAATCGTATGTAGTAACTAAAGATGAAGGACCTAGAGCTGGTACTTCATTGGAAGCTTTGGCAGGTTTGCGTCCTGTTTTTGCTGCCGATGGAAGTGTAACTGCTGGTAACTCCTCACAAATGAGTGATGGTGCTGCTTTCGTTTTGGTGATGAGCGAAGAAATGGTAAAAGAATTAAACATTCAGCCGATTGCTCGTTTGGTAAACTTTGCTTCTGCAGGTGTAGAACCAAGAATTATGGGAATTGGTCCTGTAAAAGCTATTCCAAAAGCCTTAAAACAAGCCGGATTGACACTAAATGACATCGATTTGATTGAGCTAAATGAGGCTTTTGCTTCTCAAGCTTTAGCAGTAACTAGAGAACTCAACTTAAATCCTGAAATCATCAACGTGAATGGTGGAGCTATTGCTTTAGGTCACCCTCTAGGTTGTACAGGTGCTAAACTTTCGGTTCAATTATTCGACGAAATGAAACGCAGAGGCAACAAATACGGAATTGTTTCTATGTGCGTAGGTACAGGACAAGGAAGTGCGGGGATTTTCGAGTTGGTGTAAAAGCCCTCTATCCCTTCCTCTATGTAGGAATTAATAAAATGCATTCAATTAAAAAAAATAGTTTAACAATTTATACCCTACTTACCCCTAGTAGGAATTCCCATAAAGCTTACTCTACATTCGTGGTTTGGGTGCTTGGGTTAGGGGGCTACTATGAGCAATAAAACAAGAGGTGGTCAATTCATCGTAAAAGAAACAAAATGTGAAGATATTTTCACACCAGAAGATTTTAATGAAGAGCAGTTAATGATGCGTGACTCTGTAAAAGAGTTCGTAGACAAAGAATTATGGGCACACAAAGATCGCTTTGAGAAAAAAGATTATGCTTACACCGAAGAAACCATGCGTAAAGCGGGTGAATTAGGTTTATTAGGTGTTGCTGTTCCAGAAGCTTACGGTGGTTTAGGAATGGGATTCGTATCGACTATGTTGGTATGTGACTATATCTCTGGAGCTACTGGTTCATTTTCAACTGCATTTGGAGCACACACAGGTATTGGAACTATGCCAATTACATTGTACGGAACAGAAGAACAAAAATTAAAGTATGTTCCAAAATTGGCTTCAGGCGAATGGTTTGGTGCGTATTGTTTGACTGAGCCAGGAGCTGGATCAGATGCGAATTCAGGAAAAACAAAAGCAGTTTTATCTGAAGATGGAAAATATTACACCATCACAGGACAAAAAATGTGGATTTCAAACGCAGGATTTTGTTCGCTTTTCATTGTTTTCGCTAGAATTGGTGATGACAAAAACATTACAGGTTTCATCGTAGAAAACGATCCAGCTAACGGAATTTCTATGAATGAAGAAGAGCATAAATTAGGAATTCGTGCTTCTTCTACTCGTCAGGTATTCTTTAACGAAACCAAAGTTCCTGTAGAAAACATGTTGTCTGAGAGAGGAAACGGATTCAAAATTGCAATGAACGCCTTGAACGTAGGACGTATCAAATTGGCAGCAGCTTGTTTGGATGCACAAAGAAGAGTTATCTCTGGAGCAGTTAACTATGCCAATGAAAGAATTCAATTCAACACTCCTATTTCTCAATTTGGAGCTATCCGTTCTAAATTAGCTGAAATGGCTACTTCATGCTACGCTGGTGAAAGTGCATCATACCGTGCAGCAAAAGATATCGAAGACAGAATCGCAGAACGCGAAGCTGCCGGTTCTTCACATCAAGAAGCAGAATTAAAAGGGGTTGAAGAATATGCTATCGAGTGTTCTATCTTGAAAGTAGCGGTTTCTGAAGACGTTCAAAACTGTTCTGATGAAGGAATTCAAATTTTTGGTGGAATGGGATTCTCTGAAGATACTCCTATGGAAAGTGCTTGGAGAGATGCTCGTATCGCACGTATTTACGAAGGCACAAACGAAATCAACCGTATGTTATCAGTAGGTATGTTGATTAAAAAAGCCATGAAAGGACACGTAGACTTGTTAGGACCAGCTTCTGAAGTACAAGCAGAATTAATGGGAATTCCTTCTTTCGAAACTCCTGATTATTCAGAATTATTTGCTGAGGAAAAAGAAATGATTGGCAAATTGAAAAAAGCTTTCTTGATGGTTGCTGGTGGAGCGGTTCAAAAATACGGTCCAGAATTAGATGGTCATCAACAATTGCTTATGGCTGCTGCGGATATCCTTATCGAAATCTACATGGCTGAAAGTACTATATTGAGAACAGAAAAATTAGCTAAGACAAAAGGTGAAGCTGCCGTAAAAGAACAAATTGCTATGGCACAGTTGTACTTATACAAAGCAGTAGATATCATTACTCAAAGAGGAAAAGAAGGTATCGCATCTTTTGCTGAAGGTGATGAACAACGTATGATGTTAATGGGACTTCGTCGTTATACTAAATATACAAACATGCCAAATGTGGTAGGTTTAAGAGAAATCATTACATCAAAACTAGTAGCTGAAAACGCTTACTGTTTCTAAGATTTTTTTTTAGTTTTTATTTGTTTAAGAAAGTCGGCTTGTGTGGTACAAGTCGGCTTTTTTATTATTACAAAAGAACCACAAATTAGCAAATTAACCATTTACAAAGAGGTAAACAATTTGAGAATGATGGTACTATTTACAAACTATTTTCTCCCAGATAATGTTCGATAGGAAAGATAAAAACTAACCAAAGTCAAGCATGAAGCCAAGAAAAAAGGAGCGCCTGGCACATGAAACGTACTGTTCTTGGCGGTAGCAAAAGCAAACAAATTGGTCATTAATAAAGGACCAAACACTCCACACAAACTCATTAAACTCGTAAGGGCACCTTGTAATTCTCCTTGCTCATTGGCAGGCACTTGGCTCGAAATAACACCTTGTATACTTGGCCCAGCAATTCCTCCTAAACAATATGGAATCAAAAAAGCAAACATCATCCAGCTTTCTGAAGCCAATCCGAAAAGCAATAAACCAAGAGCTGAAAAAGACATGCCTAAATAAATGGATTTGGTTTGTCCTAAACGCGGAATGATTTTTCGAATCAAAAATCCTTGAACAAAAGCGACCAAAACTCCAACGACAGCTAGTGAATATCCTACGATTTCAGCAGTCCAATTGAATTTATACATCGTGTAAAAGGACCAATTCGATTGTACAGCATGGGAGGCAATAAAAGTGAGCACTAGGGAAATTACCAAACCTGAAACGACTGGATACTTTCTTAAATTTTTCAATGAACTAATAGGATTCGCGCGCTTCCATTCAAAAGCCCTACGATTGTCTTTTGACAAGGATTCAGGCAAAACAAAATAACCATAAATTACATTCAACAGTGTAAGTCCAGCAGCAATCAAAAAAGGAACATTAGTTCCCCATTTGCTACTTATACCTCCAATTACAGGGCCTATAATAAATCCCAAACCAAAAGCTGCTCCAATTAGTCCAAAATTCTGTGCTCTTTTTTCTGGCGAGCTAATATCGGCAATATAAGCAGTAGCCGTACTAAAACTCGCGCCCATAATTCCAGCTATAATTCTCCCAACAAAAAGCCAGGCAATAGAAGGCGCAAAGGCATGAAAAATATAATCTAAACCCAATCCAAAAAGCGAAAGTAATAAGATAGGACGTCTCCCAAATCGATCACTTAGTCCTCCTAAAATTGGAGAGAAAATAAATTGCATGATGGCAAAAGAAAACAACAACCACCCTCCATATTTGGAAGCTTCGTTAATACCAAGACCTGTTAAATTTTCAATTAATTTTGGTACAATCGGAATAATAATTCCAAGACCTATAACATCTACTAAAACAGTAATAAAAATAAACAGTAAGGCATTATTGGGTGTGGTCTTCATAAAAAAAAAGATAGAATTAAAAAGGTAAAAATAGCATTTAAAAGCCAGCTCGCATACTATTCATATTTTTAAAATTGCGAGTAATAAAATCAAAGGCTGCCGTCATAATACCTCCCATTGATTTAGCATTTTTGAAGTTCAAATCATGTGTATAATTGTACAACTCCATTTTCAATTGGTTTAAATGCTCAACTGGAGCTAAAGTTTCACCAGACATAATTTGCACTAATCTTTTTATTCTATTTTCAGAAGATTGGATTCTCTTGGCCATTGCAGAGCGCTCTTCCTTTTTATATTGTTCTATAGAACTTTCTTGAAGCTTTTCTTTTACCAACAAAATCATTGGATAATTTTCTTTAAAGAACTGAGGACGGTAGACTTTAAAATTTCCTTCGTAACACTGTTGATCAAAATCTATAGCTCGAATCTTATACACTACTTGATCAAAATCATGCGTAGGTACAATCACATAATTGTAGGCTCTCATATCCCCTAACAATCGAATCATGCAACGTTCATTAAACTTAACAAACTCTTTAGCGATTTGAGCTTTGGCAGTTTCCGTACAATCTTTTAACAGATTTTTCATGAATACATCCCCGGGAATCCCCATAATATGCTCTTCGATTAACGTATCCTTATAAACCAAAAAATTAATCTTATCAGGAGATAAAATATGTTCAAATTCAAGACCATAGACTCTAGAAGCATCCGCTTTTTTGATATAAAAATGGGTATAGTTATCATTAAGAATATTACGCACTTTCACACGAAAGGGTTTAGAATTTCCAAAAGTGCAATAATCTATACAATCGACTGTTAGAAACTTTATGATATTCAAATTTCCATCAGAATGCAATAACGAATAGATTTTCATCAAAGTCAAATCGATTTCATTGCGCTCAAATTCGTTATAATACACTCGTATCCAAAGCGTATCATTGTTGTTTTTATCATAGACATTTATTGAACCCGAAAAACGCAACAAATCATCATAAAAAATAGGAACTTTAGAAATGCGTTCAAATCGTTCCAAATATTCCATTAAAGGTTTGTTTATTGGGTAGGACGGTTTTTTAAAAACCATTAATGGCTCGCTCATAGGTCTGTCTTTTCTACAAATTTACAGTATTTTCTATTTTAAAAGTAACAAATTACGAATTGGCTCGTCCTACATAAAACTAAATAACTAAAAACTTGGAAACGATACTAACCATCAAAAACCTCAACAAACGCTACGGAAGAATCCAAGCGTTAAAAAACGTTTCTTTTGAAATTAAAAAAGGCAATGTTTACGGAATCTTAGGCCCCAACGGAAGTGGTAAATCAACCACACTAGGTATTACACTCAACGTAGTAAATGCTACTTCAGGAGAATACCAATGGTTTGATGGAGCACTAGAAACACATGAAGCTTTAAAAAAAGTAGGAGCTATTATCGAGCGTCCTAATTTTTATCCCTATATGACAGCATACGAAAATCTCAAACTTGTATGCAAAATTAAAAACATCAATTATTCCAAAATAGAAGAAAAATTAGAACTGGTAGGACTTATCGAGAGAAAAGACAGCAAATTCAGTACGTTTTCTTTAGGGATGAAACAGCGCTTGGCCATTGCCTCTGCTTTACTCAACGATCCTGAAATTTTAATTCTAGACGAACCCACTAATGGTCTCGACCCACAAGGAATTCACCAAATTCGTGACATCATAAAAAAAGTAGCTAGTTTAGGGACCACTATCCTTTTGGCCTCGCATCTTTTGGATGAAGTAGAAAAAGTATGCTCACATGTAGTGGTTTTGAGAAAAGGAGAAATTTTATATGCTGGTTTGGTAGACGGAATGGCCGCCAATGAAGGCTTTTTTGAACTTGAAGCAGATGATACTACTACACTTAAAACAGTACTTGCTACACATCCGGCAGTGGATAAAATTGCAGCAGAAGAAAACAAAGTATTGGTGTACCTAAAAACTGACTTGAAAGCTTCGGACTTGAATCAGTATTTGTTTCAAAATGGCATTGTTCTCAACCATTTAGTCAAACGAAAAAACAGTTTGGAGGAGCAATTCTTAGCATTAACCAAAAAGTAGTTTTTTATCTCTTAACCTTCTCAAAAAACAAATCATGAAACGATTACTCTCTATAGAATTACAAAAAATCTGGCTCAACAAAGCCAGTAGAGTCCTTACGCTTACTTATTTCATATTACTTTCCTTCATTGCCTTGATTGCATCCATCAAATTTGATTTGGGTGTATTCAAATTTCATTTGGCCGAAATGGGAATTTTCAACTTCCCTTTTATTTGGCATTTTAATACTTATATCGCGGCCATCTTAAAATTCTTTTTGGCGATTGTCATTGTATCGATGATGGCCAATGAGTACAGTTATGGCACACTAAAACAAAACCTCATCGACGGAATGAGCAAAAAAGAACTGGTACTTTCTAAATTTTTGACGGTAGTTGCTTTTGCCTTAGCTTCAACAGTATTTGTTTTTGTAATGAGTTTAATTTTGGGATTGTGTTTCTCTTCCTACACTGAGGTGAGCATCATTTTCTCTGATTTAGAATACGTCCTTGCCTTTTTTGTAAAACTTACAGGATTCTTTTCTTTGTGTTTGTTTCTTGGAATTCTAGTCAAACGTTCGGCTTTTGCTATAGGATTTTTATTGGTTTTATCCATTGCAGAAGGAATTGCTAATGGTATTTTAACTTTTAAAATCTTTCCAGATAGCCCAATTGCGGGATACATTACCCAATTTTTCCCATTAGAAGCTATGTCGAATTTGATTGTAGAACCTTTTTCAAGATTATCGTTAGTCAAAACCATTGGTACTCAAATTGGCGTTGAAAACACCAAAGACTATGGCGTAGCTTTTACCTCCATTCTCATCGTGTTGGGATGGATTGTAGTTCTCAATTTATTGTCTTACAAAATCTTAAAAAAGCGCGATTTATAGTATATTTGCTGTACTATGAAGATCAAATCTTTCCTTTTTTTACTAGTTGTTTTTTGTTTTTTTCAAAAAGCAAAAGCGCAATTTATCAAAGTAGACGATACGTTTAACACGCAACATTTAGTTGAAAAAGTATTGGTCAACAGTTCTTGTGCTCAAGTTTCAAATTTTAGTGAATCGGGCGACACATTTACCCCTAGTAGAAAAAGTTTAGGTTTTTTTGATGCTAACGGTACTTCGTTCCCTTTTAAACAAGGGATATTTTTGAGTACGTGGAGCAGTAACAACACACCTGGTCCCTATGTCGAAAATCAAAGAGGTGGAGGTTCAAAAAATTGGGGAGGAGATGTAGACTTGGATGCAGTACTTGGCATTTCGAGTATTAATGCTTCTGTTATTGAATTTGACTTTGTGCCATTAACGGATTATGTAAGTTTTAATTATTTGTTTGCTTCTAATGAATATCAATCTTACTTTCCTTGTGAGTTCTCTGATGGATTTGCTTTTTTAATTAAAGAGAAAGGAAGTACTACCCCATACAAAAATTTAGCTGTTTTACCAGGAACTACAACTCCAGTTTCGTCAAAAATTGTCCACCCATTGATCAATCCAGTTACCACTAGTAACGGAGTTAGACCAGGCTGTCCTGCAATTAACGAAAACTTTTTCAATGGCTATAATGCTTTTAATAGTCCTATTAATTATGCTGGACAAACCAAAGTATTGACCGCCGAAACAAAGGTTACTGCGGGAAAAACCTATCACATCAAATTAGTAGTTGCCGATGATAGAGAAGAAGTTTTTGACTCGGCTGTTTTTATTGAAGCAGGAAGTTTCAGCTCTAAAATTGATTTGGGAGCTGATCGTTTATTGGCCACCAATAACCCGATTTGTTTTGGAGATTCATTACTCTTAAACACGAATTTACCAGCAACAAATTCTTTTGAATGGTTTAGAAATGGAGTAAAAATTAATGGCGCAAACCAACCTACCTATCAAGTTACCTCAGCTGGAACCTATAGAGTTGACGTGGCATTTTCGCCAACTTGTATCATCTCAGAAGAAATAAAAATAGAATACACTCCAGATTTGACATTGAATAACAGCACTGTAGTGCAATGTGATATTGACGCAGATGGTTTGACCACTTATGATTTAAGTACTACTGATACCAATCTAAAAAATAATGATGTAAACATTACAAAAACTACATGGCACAGCAACTTGACCGATGCACAGAATACGACCAACGCAATAACCAATTTAACGAGCTTTAGTAATTCGAGTCCAAATCAAGTGCTTTATGTGAAGGCTAGTTCCAAATATGGCTGTTCTAAAATTGCAACAGTTACTTTGAGTACAGCTACCACGGTTGTTCCGAGTCCGAATCCTATTGCTGTTTGTGACGAAGATGGTACGCTAGATGGATTGCATCGATTTGATTTAGCCACATTGGTAACGCCTCAATTGTTGAATGGTTTGCCAACGGGTTTGGTGGCGGAATACTATCTTTCGTTTGCCGATGCTTTGACAGAAAAAAACAAGATAGGTCCAGTTTTTACAACTACTCAAGCTTTTCAACAAACTATTTATGCTAGAGTTAAAAACGGTTCCGATTGCTATGGCATAACCCCAATTAATTTGGTGGTTAACGTTTTTAATCCTATTAATTTTGAAGATGAATCACTTTTTTTATGTAATGGAAATAGTGTAAGTTTGAGTGTAGACTCGGGTTTTTCAAGTTATTTGTGGAATACTGGCACTACTACAGCAGCAATAACTGTGCAGCAAGCGGGCACTTATACTGTAACCGTAACTAACGATAAAGGTTGCAAAAAAACAAAAACGTTCATCGTCAAAGCTTCTGAAAAAGCAATTTATGAGAATGCCGTGGTAAAAGATTTTGCGGGGAATAAAAACACTATTATAATACAATTCAAAGGAACAGGAAACTACGAATTTTCGTTAGATGGTACAAGCTATCAAGACAACGCTACTTTTACCAATGTAGCTCCTGGTAGTTATACCATTAGTATCCGAGATAAAAATGGCTGTGGCATCACTACTAGTGATTTGATTTATGTATTGGACTATCCTCGTTTTTTTACCCCAAATGGGGATGGTTTTAATGATACTTGGAAAATCAATAATTTAAACACTTTGCCTCAATCGAGAATCGTAATTTTTGATCGATATGGCAAACTGCTTAAGGAATTAACTGCTGTAGGTGATTCTTGGAATGGGACTTTTACGGGAGCGCCATTGCCTTCGGATGATTACTGGTTTCAACTTATTTTTGCTGATGGTAGAATCATCAAAGGACATTTTAGTTTAAAACGATAATTACTGCGCTCTTTTATAAAAAATTGCTTTTCGTGCAAAAAACATAAAAAAAGATACCTCTACTTTGCATAAAAACTTATAAATAATTCTTTTTAGTACTCTTTTTTTATCCACTTAATAAACCTATTTTTGGTTTTATAATCTAAAAATCAATTGTATTGATGTTTGCCAGTAATCTATTTCTTAACTTTTAGCCCCGGTAGTAGCGGCATCCTTTTTCTTTTTTCTTTAAAAAGGAAAAGATACAGCGGATAACGGGACGATGTTACCTAACAATGCCTATTGTTACTGCTCCTAAAAAAAGAAATATTTTGATTTGGCAAAACCATAAATCATGCTTTTAACAACCCTATGAAAAACCTATTAACCATTTTTTTTATATTTCTAATTTCTACTGTACAAGCGCAGTTTAGTAAAACGCATTACTTACCTCCTATTACCGCGCAATCGGGTGTGGTAGAAGACCATTACATTTATATTTCTACGCCAAATACTACAAATGTTCCTTTTAAAATTATTGAGAATGGTGGTACAGTGATTTCGGGTGTGGTGAATAATTTGAATCCCTATCGCTATTTTATAGGAACGGGCGATTTTACGCAATTGTTTACTCCAAAAAACATAATTGGAATTGTAAAAAATAAAGGATATGTAATTGAAGCCGAGGATTTGGTGTATGCCAATATTCGTGTGAATGCGGCAAGAACCACCTCTAATGCCTTTAATCACGCTGGGGGAATGGTCTCGAAGGGAAATAGTGCTTTGGGTAAAACATTCCGATTGGGAGCGATGTTGAATCCTCTTTTTGATACTACTTTATTGAATTTTGCCTCCATTTTGGCGACTGAAAACGGAACAAAAGTCACGATTTCGAATTTGCCTATTGGAACTATTTTGACCGATGGTACGGTAATTAACGGACCAATCACAGTGACGCTAAACAAAAATGAAAGTTACGTACTGGCATTGGAAAATAATAACTCAGGCGGAACACCGTCAAATAGCGGAAAAATGATTGGCGCCTTGATCGAATCGGATAAAGCGGTGGCGGTTAACGCGGGTTCGTTTTGTGGTAGTAATAGTACTGTGGTAAATGGTGCAGGAAATCCAATAGGACGTGATGTGGGATTTGATCAAATTGTGCCTATTGAACGCACGGGAACTGAATATATTTTTGCCAAAGGAGAGGGAACAAACGAACTAGAGCGAGTTTTACTAGTAGCACATACAGACCAAACCAAAATTTTCCTTAACGGTGGTACAGCCCCTTTTGCTACCTTAAACAAAGGAGAATACATTGCGATTGATGGTATCAATTTTATTAACGGTAGCATGTATGTTACCACTTCTGAAAAAGTTTTTGCCTACCAAAGCATTGGAGGAACAGCTTCACCAGCCAATCAAAACATGTTTTTTGTTCCGCCTTTGAACTGTTCTACACCAAACGTGGTGGATAACATTCCAAATATTCAAGAAATTGGTAGCATCATTTATGATGGTGGATTGAATATCATTACTGAAACAGGAGCCACGGTTTTAATCAATAATTCCCCTATTAGTGCCAGTCCGCAATCAATTACTGGAAATCCTGGGTTTGTGAAATATACTGTGTCAAATTTGACAGGAAACATAGCTGTAAAATCTACCAAACAAGTGTATGTTTCTTATTTTGCAACCAACGGAGCTGCGACCTATGGCGGTTACTATTCTGGTTTTGATTTGAAACCAGAAATTGTATCGGATAAAATTGCTGTAGGTACCTCGTCTTGCATTCCTAATGTTGTTTTAAAAATTAGTAGTTTATCAGCTTATGATACATTTCAATGGTACAAAGATGATGTGGCAATTCCGTTGGCTATTACCAACACCTATACACCTACTACACCAGGTTATTATCAAGTTAGAGGAAGTATTTCGGGTTGTTTGAGTGATGTTTTCTCGGATAAAATCCCTGTTAGCGATTGTGCCAAAGATGATGACAATGACGGTACAAACAACAACATTGATATTGACTGGGATAATGATGGCATCGTAAACAATACCGAAAGCAATACTATGTTGCTTAACCAAAGTACACCTTTAGCATCAAGTGATTATGATGGAACTATTACAGGCCCAGGAACGATTTCTGGTTATCCTTTTTATGGATTTGTTTCTGAAGTACCTGCTGTTAAAAACACTCCAAATAGCTATACTTTGACCTTCAAAAAACCTGAAACCATTACTTTTCAATATATAATTGATGGCATTTCTCAAACTACACCTGTTGGAGATTTAGCCAATGGTGATGGAGATTTCGTAGTTAGTGCACCAACGAATCAAACGTTGACAATTACCAACCCATTCGATGATGTCTTAATTGATACGAATTTTGATGGAATTTATGAAAGTGGTGTAAAAGAATTTACCTCTTTTGAAATTCGTTTTCGATTTAAAAGCACTACCCCTATTCCCCAAGGTGGTGCGCGCTTTAAAATTCAAGGATACAAAATTACAGCCTTAACATTTAAACATTACAATCTTTCGGAAACAACTAGCAATCGTGCTACATTTATGCTAGGCCAAAATATAGAAACGGACACTGATGCAGATGGTATTGCAAACGCCCTAGATTTAGATAGTGACAATGATGGAATTCCTGATAGTATTGAAGCACAAGGAAAAGGATTTAAATCATTTACTGGTGTAGATACCAACAAAGACGGTTTGGATGATGCCTTTGAACCTGGATTAGTACCCATTAATTTTGATACTGATGCAACTATAAGTTTCACTGGTTATGACTACTTAGACCTTGATAGCGATAATGATGGTATTTATGACCTAGTTGAAGCAGGACACAATGCCGTCGATGCGAACAAAGATGGAAAAGTAGACGGTAATGTAGGTTTGAATGGATTATTGGACAGTTTAGAAACTACTCCAGATAGCGGAAAATTAAAGTATACCATAGCGGATTCTGATGCAGATGGTAATTTCAACTATTTTGAATTAGATAGTGATGATGATGGTTGCAAAGACGTCATCGAAGCTGGATTCCAAGATGCTGACGCAGATGGATTATTAGGAAATAGTCCAGTGACGGTAAACGACAAAGGAGTTGTTACATCAGGCACAGGATACACCACTCCAAATACAAATTACACTATTGGAGCTCCTATCGTAATTACTTCTCAACCCAGTAACAAATCACAATGTCTACTACAAAGTACTACTTTTGAAGTAGTCTCTAATGCAGACAGTTTTCAATGGGAATTGAGTACTGATGGAACAACTTGGACTACACTAATCAATAACGCAAATTATTCAGGTGTTACAACTAAAACACTACAAGTCAATAGCATTGCCGCAAGTATGAATGGCTATATTTATCGTGTGCAATTGAACAGAGTAGGAAACTCATGTGGTTTAACTTCTACAGTGGCAACATTAACCACATTAGCACTTCCAACTGTCGCCTCAAGTATCACGTTGAAACAATGTGATGATAACATTGATGGTATCTCTGATTTTAATCTCACCGAAAAAAATAGTTTCATTAGTACAAATTATCTAAACGAAACGTTTACTTATTTCAAAACTGCTGCTGGAGCTACAAACAATGATGCGGCAACGAAAATTGCTGACCCAACCAAATATACCAGTGGTATAGGAAGCGTTTGGGCTAGAGTAGAAAACACAAATGGTTGCTTTAGTACAAGTGAAATAAAATTAATCGTTTCAGCTACACAAATTCCAACCTCTTTTCAGCGCAATTTTGTAGTTTGCGATGATTATGTAGATGCTGCAAATGACGACAGAGACGGAATCGCCACCTTTAATTTTAGTAGTGTAACTGCCGATATTCAATCATTGTTACCTTCTCCATCTACAGCTTACACTATAAAATATTTCCCAACACAAGCTGATGCTTTAGCCGAAACTAATGAAATAACGAATACCACTTCCTACAGAAATACTATAGCAAATCAACACCCTATTTATGTAAGAGTAGATTCTAATCTAGACAACGCCTGTTTTGGCTTAGGAAATTATGTGACACTAACCGTTGAAAAATTACCCGTTGCCAATCCAATTACTGACTACAAAGAGTGTGATGAAATTAGCAATGATGGCATTTTTACATTCAATACAGCAACTTTACAAGCCGATTTATTAAAAGGACAAACCAATGTGGTGGTTACCTATTTTGATGAAAATAATAATCCGTTGCCCAGTCCGTTTCCTTCTAATTTTTCGACTAAATCACAAACCATAAAAGCACGAGTAACGAACAGCATTACCAAGACAAACAACGGCGTTCCTTGTTATGATGAAACAACCATCAAATTTATCGTCGACGTTCATCCAGTTGCTAATGCAGTAACCATTCCTGCTACTTGTGATGATGCTAACCCAAGTGATACCGATGGACTAAATGCTTTTGACACCAGCACTATAGAAAGCCAATTATTAAATGGTCAAACTGGAATGGTGGTTCGTTATTTTGATGCTAACAATACTCCTTTACCAAGTCCTTTGCCTAATCCTTTTATTACGGCTACTCAAAATGTTAAAGCAACGGTTGAAAATCCAAAAAATACGACTTGCATAGAAGAAACCTTAATCTCTTTTGTGGTAAATCCATTGCCCAATATTAATTTGAATACCGATGGATCTGAAGATGCCTTGGTGTGTACCAATTTACCGACCTTTTCGGTACAACTCAACGCCGCGATTAATGATGGAAGTCCAATATCGAATTACAGCTATATTTGGAAAAAAGACGGAGCTGTACTAGTAGGACAAACTGGTTATACTTTAGATGTTACTAGCAAGGGAATTTATACAGTTGAAGTAGCAACAGCACAAGGATGTAGTAGAACGAGAACAATAAAAGTAACCGCCTCCGACATTGCCAAAATCGAATCTGTTGAAATTGTTGATTTGAGCGATGTGAACAAAGTTACAATCAATGTTAGTGGCCAAGGAGATTATGAATACAGTTTAGATGACGCTACAGGTCCATTTATTTCTTCAAATGTGTTTGAAAACATTTCTTCTGGCATTCACACAATTTATGTCAATGATAAAAATGGATGTGGAATTGTGAGCAAAGAAATCGCTGTTGTTGGTGCGCCCAAATACTTCACCCCAAACGGAGATGGTTACAACGATTATTGGAATGTTAAAGGGACCAATACTGCCGCCAACTCAAAATCTGTGATTCGTATTTTTGACCGATACGGTAAATTGCTCAAACAAATTTTTCCTAACAGTAATGGTTGGGACGGAACTTTTAATGGTCAACCACTACCTTCTGATGACTATTGGTACACAGTCGTACTCGAAGATGGTCGAGAAATCAAAGGCCATTTTGCCCTGAAACGATAATTTATAAAAGGTTTGACTGCCGGAATTGTCTCGGCGTCAAACCTTTTTTCTTCAAAAATATTCGGTTAAAATAACTCAAAGACTCATAACCACATTGCATAGCAATCTGATTGATATCCAAGTCTGTTTTTAATAAAACTTGACAACTTTCTTGTATTCGAATATCATTCAAATAATCTGAGAAAGTTTTACCCGTAGCTTTTTTAAAAAATTTGCAAAAATTACTTTCCGAAAGTGAAATCAAATTCGCTACCTCAGCCAAAGTAATTTTTTTAGTGAAGTTTTGCTCCAAATAACCACAAACTTTATTAATTCTTCTTTCCGTTTCTAAAGAGTATAAAGGCACAAATTTTTCTGTGGCCAATGGAACTGATTCAGCAACACTCAATTGATTCAAAACTGACAAAAAAGAAAGAATACGATCAAAACCCGAAGTCTCCGTAAGTTGAATCATCAAGCTTTTAATTTCCTCGTTTGAAGCAGTAAAAAAAAGTCCTTTTTCGGCATTAACTAACATTTTTTGCAAAGCATCACTTTCCTCAAAACCTAAAAAAGAAGCTATAAATGAGGAAGAAAACTGTAACACAACTGCTTCAAACAACGAATCATCTTTAGATTTCCCTACCCAAGTATGCGGTAAATTAGGACCTATCAAAACCAAATCACCTTCTATAAATGGTGCATAGCTATTCCCCACTAATCGAAAACCATTGCCTTTAACTATATAAGTCAATTCATATTCGGGATGATAATGCCATTTGAATTCAAAAAAAGGAATTTCAAAACGATAGCTATAAAAAGTAGCATTAGGTTGCTGCAATCTAATTTGTTCTAAAACTGGCTTCATAACACAATACTATTCATATTTTTATCAAATATAACAACTTAAATTCAGTATAGTATCATAATTGAATAAGATAGGATTAATTCTGTACCGTATATTCCACTAATTTTGATATATTAAGTATTTTTTATTTAAAAAAAATAAAAGATATGATTTCAAAACGTCAATTTCAATCCTATGAAAAGCTATTATATTCTTTTTGCCTTATTATTTTTTAGTACTATGAATGCACAACAAAAAAAACAGGAACAGTACACAACACTACCTTTTGGAAGTATTACTCCTTCGGGCTGGATAAAAAATCAAATGGAAAATGACATGAAGGGTTTTGTTGGTCATCTAGACGAATTAGTTCCCGATTTGATTAATGATCCCATATACGGAAAAGGAAGACTGCAAAAACACAGCAAAGCAAAAGATTTGGGCAATCAAAAAGAGGGAGATGCCGAAGGAGATGATCAATACAAATGGTGGAATAGCGAAACGCAATCCAATTGGTGGGATGGCTACATAAGAAATGCCATTTTGCTGAATGACAGCAAGGCTTTACAAAAAGTAAAAAAACATATCAAAGAAATCTTAGCCACACAAGATGCTGATGGCTATCTTGGAATCTACGACCCTGAACTACGATATAAATTCAATTCAGAAAATGGAGAATTATGGGCAAAAGCCACTTTGTACCGTGGTTTATTAGCCTATTATGACTATTCAAAAGATCCTAAAGTTTGGAATTCATTAGTAAAAGCTGTCGATAACGTAATGCAAAATTATCCCATAAACGCGTCAAGTCCGTTTAGTTCAGGGGAAAAATTCAATGGTGGAGTTTCTCACGGCTTAACATTTACAGATGTTTTAGACAAGATGTATCAAATCACTAAAGAGCAAAAATACCTAGACTATGCCCTGTTCTTGTACTTAGATTACTCAAAAACGTTTCAATCTGAAAAAGATGCACAGTTACAAAACATTTTAAATCCAAATTACAAACTGCAGTCGCACGGCGTTCATACATTTGAACATTTACGACCTTTAATTGTGGCAACATATACAAAAAACAATCCTGAGATGGAACAAGCCCTTGATACTTTTATACAACGCATTAGAGAAGTTACCACCACTACAGGAGGACCAATAGGTGATGAATGGATTGCAGAAAGAAAAGCCAATGCAACACATACAGGTTATGAATATTGCTCTATTCACGAACTTTTGGATAGTTACAGCGTCTTGCTTCAAAAAAATGGAGAAGCACAACTTGGAGATGACATCGAAACTATATTTTATAATGCTGCACAAGGGAGTCGAAATCCTAATCATTCCTGCATAGCCTATCTAAAAACAGATAACTCTTTTGAAATGATGGGAACCAAAAATGGTGAAATAGAACCCAACAGAAAACAAACCCGATACAAATACTCACCAGCGCATCAAGATGTCGCCGTTTGTTGCAATCCAAATGCTGGTAGAATTACACCTTATTTCATAGAAAAATCTTGGTTGCTAGAAATTAACAATACACTTGTGGCAAGTTTGCTTGCCCCTTCAACTGTAAAAACAACCATAGAAAACAAACCCATACAAATAGAAGAAGTTACCCAATATCCCTTTGAAAACCAGTTTACATTTAGAATACATAATCCTAAAAAGGCAAAATTTAATCTAAAAATCAGAAAACCCAATTGGGCGACTAAAATAATTGCATCAAAACCATACAAAGAGGTCAACGGTTTTTTATTTTTTGAAGAAAACAGTAAAGAAAAAGAGGAGATTTCATTAAAATTTGAAGCTGAAATCATAGTCAAAAAGGACAATAACAACGAAAAATATTTTACCTATGGTGCTCAGGTTTTTGCGTTACCCATTCAAGCCGAAGAAATAAAAGGAAGACAGTACAAAACTGGTTTTTACGATGTAGAATATGCTCCTAAAGAAAAGTTAAGTTACTCCTTTATTGAGGAAAATTATGCTAAATTTAAAGATGGTAAAATAGAGGTAACCTTAAAAAACAACAAAACACAAACCACTAAAATAGTGACTCTTATCCCATTTGGAAAAACCATTTTAAGACAAGTTTCCTTTTAAAATATTGTATTTATGAAAAAAATCACCATCCTATTACTAGTAATCACCACTTCAATTCAAGCACAGATCCAACGCATTGAACCCGCCAATTGGTGGGTAGGTATGAAACTTAATCAAATCACGTTATTGGTCTACGGAAATAATATTCAAGATTTAGAACCTACAACAAAATATGAAGGAGTAAATATCGTGAAAACAGAAAAAGTTGAGAATCCAAACTATCTTTTTGTAACGATAAACATAGCTCCCGATACTAAAGTTGGAAAAGCTAAGATTGACTTCAAGAAAAAAGGAAAAACCATCATGACTAAAGACTTTCCTTTATTAGCAAGAGAAAACAACAGTGCCATAAGAGAAAGTTTCTCTAACAAAGATGCAATTCTCTTAATAATGCCTGATCGTTTTGCTAATGGTAATCCCAAAAACGATAACCTGCCCGGTAGTTTAGAAAAAGCCAATCGCGCTGACGAAAGCGGAAGACACGGTGGTGACATTCAAGGAATTATTAACAACCTAGATTACATTCAATCGCTTGGGTATACTCAAATTTGGAATACGCCATTGGTAGAAAACAATATGCCAAAATATTCCTATCATGGCTATGCAGCAACCGATTTTTATAAAATTGATCCTCGCTACGGTACCAATGAAGATTTTAAAAGACTGGTACAAGAAGCCAAAAAAAGAAACATAGGATTGATATGGGATGTAGTCTTAAATCATTGTGGTTCTGAATATTACTTCATCAAAGACATACCAATGAAAGATTGGGTTAATTTTCCTGATACCAAAACAAGAACCAATCACTTGAAATCGACGCTTTTGGATCCTTATGCCACCGAACAAGATAAAAAAGGCTATACTGATGGTTGGTTTGATACAACCATGCCCGATCTAAACCAAAAAAACCCATTAATGGCTAGTTATTTGACTCAAAACACGATTTGGTGGATCGAATACGCGGGACTTTCTGGTTTTAGAGAAGACACTTTTTCCTATGCGGACAAAGACTTTTTGTCCTATTGGACCAAAACTATTTTGGAAGAATATCCCAACTTTAACATTGTAGGCGAAGAAATGACCAACGTAAAAGAAATTTCCGCCTACTGGCAAAAAGACAAAAAAAATACCGACGGTTACCAATGTTACTTGCCTTCCTTGATGGATTTTGCATTGACTGATAACTTAGTCAAAGCATTGAATACCAAAAACGATTGGGAGTCTACCTGGAAAGAAGTGTACCGTGGAATGGGAGAAGATCATTTGTTTCCTAACCCAAATAATCTGTTGATTTTCCCCGATAATCATGATATGGATCGTATATATACTCGATTACAACACAATCTGGACCATTGGAAATTAGCCATGACCTTATATGCCACTATGCGAGGAATTCCGCAAATGTATTATGGCACTGAACTGTTGTACAGACAAGAAAAACCTGGCAATGATGGTTTCAGAAGGGTCGATTTTTATGGCGGTTGGGAAGGCGATGCCAAAAATGCCATTACTGGAAAAGGCTTAACCACTGAAGAACAAGAAGCCCAACAGTATTTTAAAACACTTTTCAATTGGAGAAAAACAGCCACCGCTATTCACAATGGAAAATTCAAACATTATGCTCCTGAAAAAAATGAAGCTTACGTCTATTTCCGATACACCGATACGCAAAAAATAATGGTGGTTTTGAATAAAAACGATAAAAAAATCACATTGGATATGAAAACCTATCAAGACATGATTCCTTCCAATTTTAAGGCTAAAGAAGCACTTAGTGGTAAAGAAATAAATGTGAATGGAACGCTAGAAGTAGCTCCAAAATCGGCGTTGATTCTAGAAATACAATAAATGAAAGCGCGTTTTTTAATAGAATTCAGATTTAGCTGGAGAAAATCTATATCTTAAAAACCTTATTCAATTATTAGCTTTTTGATTTCCTGCAAGGTTTTCCAAACCTTGTAGGTATGTTTCTAAATACCTATGAGTTCATAAAAAACCTCGTAGGAAATTGAAAAAACACTAAACATAAACAAATGAAATTCAATTTAATACTACTATTTTCTATCATTTTTATTCACCACTCGGTGGCACAAGTGCAAGTAACTTCGGGCAAAGTACAACGTTTTGAAAACTTCAAATCACAACTCATTGATGCTCGAAATGTAGATGTTTGGTTACCCGATGGATATTCTGAGAAAGAAAAGTATGCCGTTTTGTATATGCATGACGGCCAAGCTTTATATGATGCCCAAAGCACTTGGAACAAACAGGCTTGGGAAATTGACGAAGTAGCTGGGAAATTAATTGCCGAAGGAAAAACTCAAAAATTTATAGTCGTAGGCATTTGGAATAATGGTCCAAAACGCCATCCGGAATATTTTCCTCAAAAGCCTTTTGAAAGCCTAAATGCTATTCAAAAAGATAGTGTAACTGCGCAATTACAAAAAGCGGGCAGAACCAAAGAAGCCTTCCAACCGTATTCTGATTTGTATTTGAAGTTTTTGGTGACCGAGTTAAAACCATTTATTGACCGAACATTCGCCACAAAAAAAGATCAAAAGAACACCTTTATTGCTGGTTCCAGTATGGGGGGATTGATTTCGATGTATGCGATTTGTGAATATCCCAAAGTCTTTGGTGGTGCGGCTTGTTTGTCTACCCATTGGCCCGGAATCTTTACGGTTGAAAACAATCCCATTCCTGAGGCTTTTGTTCAATACTTAAAAAACAATTTACCCCATCCAAAAACGCATAAAATCTATTTTGATTATGGCGACCAAACTTTGGATGCTTTGTATCCAGCACTACAACAAAAAGTAGATGTTGTAATGAAAGCCAAAGGATATACCAACAAAAATTGGGAAACCAAATTCTTCCCCGGAGAAAACCATTCGGAAGTAGCTTGGGCAAAGCGATTGGACATTCCTCTATTGTTTCTTTTAAAAAATGACTAATGAAAAAGATAGCACTCATTCTGTTTTCTGTCGGCTTATTTATCGGGTGCTCCAAAAAAGAACAAACACCTGATTTTACACAATTTGTCAACCCTTTCATTGGTACCGATGGAACTGGTCACACTTTCCCTGGTGCTTGTTTGCCTTTTGGAATGGTACAGCCAAGCCCAGACAATGTAGATATTGGTTGGGATTACACCTCAGGCTATCAATACAAGAATCCTGAAATTCTAGGGTTTTCCCAAACTCATTTGAGCGGCACGGGAATTAATGATTTAGGGGACGTTCTATTGCTTCCTTTTGTAGATATTAAAACCGAAAATTTCAAAACGACTTATAATAAAAAAACGGAAAAAGCTAGCCCAGGTTTTTATACTGTCACCTTAAACGATAGTATAAAAGTCAACCTTACTGCTACTGAACGTGTGGCTTTTAATCAGTTTGTCTACCCAACTAACAAAGCTAAATTATTAGTTGATATTCAACACGGGTTGCGCTTTTTGACCGATTCTTTGGTCTTAGATAGTAAAGTTAGCATTGAAAACAACAACACTATTTCGGGGTATTGTCATAACAAAAACTGGGTGGAGCGAAAATACTTTTTCACACTTACTTTTGATACCCCATTTGTAAATACAACTGAGTTACCCAAAAAACCAAAAGAAAAAGCGCCTCGATATATTCTTGATTTTAAGCTAAAAAACAAAACATTACAAGCCAAAATTGCCTTTTCGACTGTAAGTATAGAAGGAGCCAAAAACAATTTAGAAACAGAAGTATCGCATTGGGATTTTGATAAAACAGTGGCTAATGCCAAAGCAAAATGGAACGAGTATTTGTCCAAAATTGAAATCGAAGCGCCTCTAAAACAAAAGCAAATATTTTATACTTCTTTGTATCATTTGTTTACACAACCCGCCAACATTGCTGATGTGGATGGCCAATACAGAGGTGCCGACGATAAAATTGCAAAAGCTCCAAATGGCGAATACTACTCTACCCTCTCGTTGTGGGACACCTATCGAGCCGCCAATCCTTTATATACTATTTTAGTGCCAGAACGCGTAAATGGTTTTGTGAACACTATGCTTTTGCATCATAAAGCTGCTGGTTATTTACCTATTTGGACCGTTTGGGGACAAGAAAACAATTGCATGATTGGGAATCATGCCATTCCAATAATAACCGATGCATACAACAAAGGATTCAAAGGATTTGATGCCAATGAAGCTTTGCAAGCCATGATTGAAACCACTACCGAAAATCATTTGAATAATGATTGGGATTTGTATAACAAATATGGCTATTATCCCTTTGATAAAATAGATAATGAAGCCGTTTCACGTACATTAGAAAGTGGTTATGACGATTACTGTGTGGCAGTATTAGCCGAAAAATTAGGCAACAAAACGGTAGCCGAAACCTATTACAAAAGAGCCTCCTACTATAAAAACCTATTTGATAAAAACACAGGCTTGATGCGAGGCAAAAATACCAAAGGCCAATGGAGAACGCCATTTGAACCTTTGAAACCGACTTCCCCTATGAACAACCCAGGTGATTATACCGAGGCTAATGCTTGGCAGTACTCATGGGCTTCTACTCAACATGATGTGGCTGGTCTTACCCAATTATTAGGAGGCAAAGAACAATTTACCCAACAGTTGAATACTTTTTTTACTCTTAATGGAGAAAAAGACAATAAACACCTTGGACAAGAAGGCATGATTGGTCAATATGCTCACGGCAACGAACCAAGCCATCATATTTCGTATTTATATGCCTATTCTAATGAACCCGAAAAAGGGAAAAAATTAATCACTCAGATTTACAATCAGTTTTACAACAATACGCCCGATGGCATAACAGGCAATGACGATTGTGGACAAATGAGCGCTTGGTATATTTTTACCACGTTAGGGTTTTATCCAGTAAATCCGGCTACTGGTGATTTTGTTTTCGGGATGCCCCAAGTAAAAAAAGCTACTTTGCATTTAAAAGACAACAAGAAACTAAGTATCGAATCTTCTAGAAACACCAATTACAAAACGACTTTAAATAAAAATAATAGCCTGACTACCTCTATTACTTATTCACAAATAATGAACGGAGGAACCTTAACTTTTGAATAAAAAAGACTTCAATAACCCATCTATCCAAACCATCACGATGTATCGATTCCTTAGCCTATTTTTTTTAATATGTAGCATGGCTTTTTCTCAAAACACAAGCCTTACTATTACTGTCACTGGAATAAAAAACAACACCGGAAAACTTACCGCCGAAGTCTACAACTCGAAAGGAAAGTTTTTAAAAAGTGCTTTTAAAACCACTTCGGCAACTATAAAATCCAATTCGGGAACTGTTGTTTTTAATGATTTACCCAAATCCGAATACACGGTTATGGTATATCACGACGAAAACAACAATGGAAAATTGGACAAAAACTTTATCGGAATGCCAAAAGAAGCGGTAGCTTGTTCCAATAATGCGAAAGGCTTTATGGGACCACCAAAATATGAGGATGCCAAGTTTTCTCTTATGGCTGACACGAAAATTACAATAAAAATGAATGATAAGTTATAATTGTGTTAGGGATAGCAGCGGCATCCTTTTTGGGGCTTTTTTCTAGCCCCAAAAAGATATAGCGGATAGCCCGACCCGGCTTTTTCTGGCGGGAAACACCATAAAAAAATCCCAAACTCCATTTACTTTGGAATTTGGGATTTGTATTTTGACCTCAAACTAAATTAGATTTTGAATCGTTTTCTGTCATTTTCGTTAAGGTATATTTTACGTAAACGCAATGATTTTGGCGTTACTTCAACATACTCATCTTTTTGAATGTATTCTAATGCTTCTTCTAATGAAAATTTGATTGCAGGAACAATTCTAGCTTTATCATCAGCTCCAGAAGAACGCACGTTGGTCAATTTTTTAGTTTTAGTAACGTTTACCGTCATATCATCACTACGAGAATTCTCTCCAATTACTTGACCTTCGTAGATGTCTTCGTTTGGATCCACAAAGAATTTACCACGATCTTGTAATTTATCGATAGAATAAGGAATTGCTTTTCCGTTTTCCATAGAAATCAACGAACCGTTGTTACGTCCAGGAATTTCACCTTTGTATGGCTCATATCCAATAAAACGGTGTGCCATGATAGCCTCACCCGCAGTTGCTGTCAACAATTGGTTACGTAATCCGATGATCCCTCTTGATGGAATGTTGAATTTCACCACCATACGATCACCTTTACCTTCCATAGATAACATTTCTCCTTTACGAACAGATACAAACTCAACCGCTCTACCTGAAAGATTCTCAGGTAAATCGATGGTTAATTCCTCAATAGGCTCACATTTTACCCCATCAATTTCTTTGATGATTACTTGTGGTTGACCAATTTGTAATTCGTATCCTTCTCTTCTCATGGTTTCAATAAGTACCGACAAGTGCAATACACCACGACCAAATACCATGAATTTATCAGCAGAGTCCGTCTCAGCCACACGCATGGCAAGGTTTTTCTCTAACTCTTTAGTCAAACGCTCACGAATGTGTCTTGACGTTACAAATTTTCCTTCTTTACCAAAGAATGGCGAATCATTGATGGTAAACAACATACTCATAGTTGGCTCATCAATTGCGATAGTTTGTAACGCTTCTGGATTTTCAAAATCAGCAATGGTATCTCCAATTTCGAAACCTTCTACACCAACAATAGCACAGATATCACCAGCAACCACTTGAGCTACTTTTTTACGTCCAAGACCTTCAAAAGTATGTAGTTCTTTGATTCTTGATTTTAAAATCTTTCCGTCACGTTTTACCAAAGAAATTGGCATACCTTCTGTTAAAACCCCTCTTTCTAAACGACCAATTGCAATACGACCAGTGAAAGAAGAGAAATCTAAAGAAGTAATCAACATTTGTGGTGTTCCTTCTGATACTTTAGGAGCAGGAACATTCTCAATTACCATATCCAACAAAGGCTCGATATTTTGAGTTTGAACTTTCCAATCCTCAGACATCCAGTTGTTTTTAGCAGAACCATAAACAGTTGGGAAGTCTAATTGCCATTCTTGCGCTCCCAATTCAAACATCAAGTCGAATACTTTTTCGTGCACTTCTTCTGGAGTACAGTTTTCTTTGTCAACTTTATTGATTACCACACAAGGTTTTAATCCCAAATCGATTGCTTTTTGCAATACGAAACGAGTTTGAGGCATTGGTCCTTCAAATGCATCTACTAGCAAACAAACACCATCCGCCATATTCAATACACGCTCTACTTCTCCACCAAAATCCGCGTGACCAGGAGTATCAATAATATTGATTTTAGTTCCTTTGTATTCAACTGATACGTTTTTTGATGTAATAGTAATCCCTCTTTCACGCTCTAAGTCGTTGTTATCAAGAATTAAATCACCTGTATTTTCGTTTTCACGAAATAATTGACAGTGATACATAATTTTATCAACCAAAGTGGTTTTACCGTGATCGACGTGGGCAATAATTGCAATGTTTCTAATAGATTCCATCTGTGATTTTTTGTGGGTGCAAAGGTACACTTTATTTTCATATAAAAAACTTTCCAACACGGTTTCCTAAAACAATGAATAACAAGCAGTTCATAATCTATCGTTATTTCTGAACAAAGTTTTATAACAGAAATTTAAAATTCTAACAAATAAATTATATATATTTGAGTAATGAAAAGTAAAACCAACCAAATAATTAGCATTTTCATTCTTTTCTCCATATTTATGGCCATTCTTTGGCATAAATTTTCAAACAAACTTCACTTTGAAAACCCCTATTATTATAATCTTATAAAAGATGTTATTTTTATCTTATTTGTAGGTTTATTATTTCGATACATCTTATCAAAAAACGACAAACGAAATAATAGGATTTTAGAAAAAATAAAATCCAACACCAACGAAATAAAAGAATCCAACGAAAAATATGATATTGTATCAAAAGCCACTAGCGACACCATTTGGGATTGGAAAATACAAGAAGACGCCATAACTTGGAACAAAGGAATTGAAACCATTTTTGGATATACCGAGGATCAAGTAGGCAACAACTCGGCTTGGTGGTTTGACAAAATTCATCCTGAAGACAGTATTAAAATGTCGATTAAATTATATTCGTTTATAGAACAGAAGTCCGAAAAATGGCAAGATCAATACCGTTTTAGATGCGCTGACAACACCTATAAATATGTCCTTGACAGAGGTTTTCTTTTAAAAGACAAAAAAGGGAGAGCCTACAGAATGATTGGAGCTATTCAAGATATTACCAAGCAAAAGGAAGAAGAGCAAAATCTAAAATTACTTGAAACGGTAGTAACCCAAACAAAGGATGCTGTAGTAATTACAAAATCAGACTCCGACAACTCGCCATTACCTAATATAATTTATGTAAATGACGCATTTTGTAACATGACAGGTTACAAATCAAAAAAAGTCTTAACAAAACCATTTAATCCATTTAACACAGAAGATCCTGACCTAGACGAATACGAAAAATTTAGCAAAGCCATCGAAGAAAAAAGAGAATGTCAAATTGAAACATTGACACGAAAAAAGAACAAAGAGGAATATTGGGTACGTTTTTCAATGATTCCAATTTACAATGCAGACAATCAGCTTTCACACTGGATTTCGATTCAAAAAGATGTAACCGAAGAAAGAAAACAAGAAAAAGAAAAAGAACAACTTATTCGAGAATTAACCCAAAACAACAAAGACTTAAAACAATTCTCCTATATCACCTCACATAATTTGAGAGCACCATTATCAAATTTAATTGGCCTCCTAAACCTTATCGAGGATATCAACATAACAGACTCCGAATTACTAGAAATCATAAATGGCTTCAAAAAATCAACACATCTTTTAAATGAAACCATCAATGATTTAGTAAAAATTATAGTCATCAAAGATCAGATTTCTATACAAAAAGAAACAGTTTCAATCAACGAGGTACTAGAGCATGTTTTCAGTCAACTCCACTTTCAAATTGAACAATCCAAACCCATACTGAAACTAAATTTTGAATCAACAGATACAATCTATACAAATAAAGCGTATCTTGAGAGTATATTAATGAACCTATTAACCAATTCAATTAAATATAAATCAGAAAATAAAAAGTTAAAAATATCGATTTCAACAAAAAAAGTAAATAATAAAACCGTTGTAAAATTCAAAGACAATGGAATTGGAATAGACTTACAAAGAAATTCCGATCATATATTCGGACTCTACCAGCGCTTTCATGATTACCCTGACAGCAAAGGATTAGGACTTTATTTGGTGAAATCACAAATTGAATCGTTGGGCGGAAGTATCACTGTAACAAGTGAAGTAAACAAAGGCACACAATTCACGCTAACCTTTTAATAACTAAAAAATGTACAACACCATTTTTTGTATTGATGACGACCCAATTTCATTGATGATAAGTAAAAAAATCATCTCAAAAACTGCATTTGCAAAGGAAGTTGTCACGGCTTTAAATGGCGAAGAAGCATTACGTGTGTATGATAATTTTAAAGAAAACCCAACAGAGCTAATATCTAAACCACAGTTAATATTTCTTGATTTAAACATGCCTGTTATGGGAGGATGGAAATTCTTAGACGTCTTTACTAGTGAAAAATATCAAGAATTCAACACAGTTAAAGTAATTATCCTATCCTCCACCATTGATCCCCAAGATTTAGCAAAAGCCAAAACTTATAGCGTAGTAGCAGATTTCCTTCCAAAGCCTATAACTGTAGGAATGCTAGATTATCTCAAAGAAAAATTCAGATAAAACAAGACATAAAAAAAACTCCTAGAAGGAGTTTCTTTTTTTTCTATTTTATATTGTACTACAATTTAGCAACATGTTTAGTTAACTTAGATTTTAAGTTAGAAGCTTTATTATCATGGATAATATTTTTCTTAGCTAACTTATCAATCATAGAAATAACAGCAGACAATTTAGCTGTTGCGTCAGCTTTATCCGTAGCAATTCTCAACGCTTTGATAGCATTACGAGTAGTTTTGTGTTGGTATCTATTTAACACTCTTTTCTTTTCGTTACTTCTAATTCTCTTTAGAGCTGACTTATGATTTGCCATTGTATTATTTTTTTATCTTTATTATTTTTCTGTAGTCCGTAAGGGAATCGAACCCCTGTTACCAAGACGAAATCTTGGCGTCCTAACCCCTAGACGAACGGACCAATATTCTTCTAAGTACGGGAATCAATTCAATAAAAGTTCGTAGTCCGTGGGGGAATCGAACCCCCCTTACCAGGATGAAAACCTGGCGTCCTAACCGATAGACGAACGGACCATTATCCTGATTAGTCCAGGAAAAACTTTAAACCTCAAAACAAATTTGTAGTCCGTGGGGGAATCGAACCCCCCTTACCAGGATGAAAACCTGGCGTCCTAACCGATAGACGAACGGACCCTGCTTCTGTATTGCGGATGCAAAAATACAACTATTTTTGAGAAGCGCAATAGCTGATGCAAAAAAAATTTATTTTTTTTAATATGCCTTAGCAAAAAGCACTCTCCCCACAGAAGGATTCCCTGTAAACACGCAGCTTCCAGACTCCTCTATCCTATCCAAAGGAATACATCTTATGGTTGCTTTTGTTAATTCTTTTATCTTTTCTTCGGTAGCGGCAGTACCGTCCCAATGGGCAGAAATAAACCCTCCTTTACCTTCCAAAACAGACTTAAATTCCTCAAAACTATTTACTTCTGTAATATGATGCTCTCTGTAAGATAGTGCACTATTAAACAAATCGGTTTGAATTTGAGAAAGTAATGTAGCAATATAATTTTCGATTCCATCAGCCGCCACAACTTCTTTAGACAAATTATCTCGTCGTGCCACTTCAAAAGTTCCATTTTCTAAATCTTTTGGACCAACTGCAATTCGAACAGGAACACCCTTTAATTCCCACTCTGCAAATTTAAACCCTGGTTTCTGCGTGGTTCTATCATCGTACTTAACACTAATATTAAGCTTGCGTAAAGCAGCTGAAACATTAGCTACGGCAGTAGAAATAGCTTGCAATTGTTCTTCTGACTTATATATAGGTACAATTACAACTTGAATTGGCGCCAAATTAGGAGGCAAAACCAATCCTTTATCATCAGAGTGTGTCATAACCAAAGCCCCCATCAATCGAGTCGAAACCCCCCAAGAAGTTCCCCAAACATATTCCTGTTTCCCTTCTGCATTGGCAAACTTCACATCAAATGCTTTCGCAAAATTTTGCCCCAAGAAATGAGAGGTTCCTGCCTGCAATGCTTTTCCGTCTTGCATCAAAGCTTCAATACAATATGTTTCTTCTGCACCAGCAAATCGCTCTGTTTCTGTTTTCAATCCTTTTATAACTGGAATCGCCATGAAATTTTGAACAAAATCAGCATATACATTCATCATTTTTTCGGACTCTTCAATTGCCTCTTTTTTCGTTGCATGAGCTGTATGACCTTCTTGCCACAAAAACTCAGCAGTCCTCAAAAACAAACGCGTCCTCATCTCCCATCTTACCACATTCGCCCATTGATTAATCAACAATGGTAAATCTCTATACGACTGTACCCATCCTCTATAAGTCGACCAAATAATCGCCTCACTAGTTGGACGTACAATTAACTCTTCTTCTAACTTAGCATTAGGATCTACCATCAACTTTCCTGACTTATCAGGATCGTTCTTTAATCTATAATGAGTTACTATCGCACATTCTTTAGCAAAACCTTCTGCGTTTTTCTCTTCAGCTTCAAACATACTTTTGGGCACAAACAAAGGGAAATATGCATTTTGATGTCCCGTTTCTTTAAACATACGATCCAACTCGGCTTGCATTTTTTCCCAGATAGCATATCCGTACGGCTTGATTACCATACAGCCTCTAACACCTGAATTCTCGGCTAAATCAGCTTTTACAACTAGCTCATTATACCATTTAGAATAATCTTCTTCTCTTGTAGTAAGGTTCTTGCTCATATCAAATAGTTTGGCACAAATTTTGTTTTATTTTTTTTAACGTATTAGTTAGGCAAAACTAACTATTTTTGTATTGTTCAACAATAAAAAATCCCATAGAATTATGAAAACCACTGTTTTTTCCTCAAAAAATATAAGCCAATTTACTTTTATTGGATTTTTAAGTTTAATTATCACTTCGTGTGGTTCCTATCAAAATAGTTCATACTACGAAACCGATGGTGTATATGGTTCAAATTCTTCAAGAATCATTTATAATGAATCCCAAAACACCTCTGGCAATCAATACCAAGAATATTTTAATTCACTTCAAAACGACAACGCTTCTAGTGATATTTTTACTGATGTTGAAAGTTATAATAATTACACAGACATCAATGACAGCATTCAAGCTCCAAAAACTGGCTATGCAAGTTGGGGAAGCAATCCACAAAGCACCACTATAAATATCATCGACAACGGTTGGAATAACTGGTATGGCGCTGGATGGGGTTGGGGATGGAACAACCCTTGGGGATGGAATGGCGGATGGGGTTGGAATACTGGCTGGGGCTGGAACACTGGCTGGGGCTGGAATGTTGGCTGGGGTTGGGGTTACCCTGGAGGCTGGTGGGGATATCCAGGAGGTTACTGGGGATACCCAAGTTACCGATATAACAATTACGTATATAACACAAGCAGAAGAGGCTCTGGATACTACTCTAATGGCAACTACGTAAACAGAACCTACAACAGCCGTAATAGCCAAAATATAACTAACTTCAACAGAAGAAGCAGTACTGATTTTAGAAGAAATTCGAATACTGACTATAGCTCTAACAATTCTTTTAATAGAAGAAATTCGAATACTGATTACAGTTCTAGCAATTCTTTCAATAGAAGAAACAATAGCTCTAACTCGAACAATTCGTCATACACAACCACAAGAACCAGTAGAGAAAGTAGCAATTACAACTCAAATTATAATAACTCTTCAAGATCAAGAAGTAATAGTTATACTCCTAGTCGCTCTTATTCGCCAAGTTCCTCTGGCGGAAGCATGCGTTCTTCTGGAGGCGGTGGCGGATCAAGATCTTCTAGTGGAGGCGGAAGAGGCGGAAGAGGATAACAACTCCCTTTTTACAATTATTCAATCAACTAACTTAATCAACATGAAGAATTCCTTTTTACTACTTGCTTTTGCTTTTATGTTTACATCAGCAAATGCGCAAGATATATCTGATGCGCTACGATATTCTGTAGATAATCTCAACGGTACTGCTAGATACCGATCTATGAGCGGAGCTTTTGGAGCATTGGGTGGTGATTTATCTTCTATTAATGTGAATCCTGCAGGTTCTGCTGTGTTTAACAACAACCAATTAGGACTAACTATAAGCAATTATAGCACTAAAAATAATTCCAACTATTTTGGAACCCAAACTAGTGATAGTGAAAATTCTTTTGATTTGAATCAAGCAGGAGGTGTTTTTGTATTTAAAAACCATGATAAAAATGCCAAATGGAGCAAAATAGCCTTTGCAGTTAACTATGAAAATACCAATAATTTTGACAATGCTAAATTTTCTGCAGGAGTAAATCCAACAAATTCTATCGCTAACTATTTTTTGAGTTATGCTAATGGAATTCCGTTGGACATACTTGAAAACGGAAATTACCCAGAGTTAAATAATGCTGAACAACAAGCTTTCTTGGGCTATCAAGGATACATAATCAACCCTGTTTCGAATTCATCTACCAACACTGCTTACAGTTCAAATGTTCGAGAAGGTGGCAATTACTACCAAGAAAACGGTATTTATTCTAATGGATTCAATGGTAAATTATCTTTTAACTTTTCTTCTTCCTATAAAGACAGACTTTACATAGGCATTAACCTTAATTCGCATTTTTCTAATTTTACGCAATCGTCTAGATTTTATGAAGACAATGATAATACCTTAACAAATGTAGACCGAATTAACAGAATGCGTTTTAGTAATGATTTGTACACGAACGGAACGGGATTTTCTTTTCAAATTGGCGCTATTGCAAAAATTACAGATGGATTACGATTAGGCGCAGCATATGAATCACCAACGTGGATGAATTTGAGTGATGAATTGACACAACGATTAAGCTCTGTTAGGAGCAACACTTCTGGAGAATTACCTGCCGATGTGATTGACCCACGGGTTACTAATTATTATGCACCCTATCGATTACAAACTCCTAGTAAATTTACCGGAAGTGCGGCTTATGTATTTGGCAAAAAAGGGTTAATAAGCATTGATTACTCTATTAAAGATTATTCAAATGTGAAATTCAGACCTACCAATGACGATTACTACAGAAGATTGAACGCCGAAATGAATGCAACTCTTGATAATTCAGGCGAGTTACGAATTGGTGCAGAATATAAAATTAAAGCATTGAGTTTGAGGGGTGGCTACCGAATGGAACAAAGCCCTTATAAAAACAAAACCACTATTGGAGACTTAACTGGCTATTCTGGAGGTTTGGGATACAATTTTGGCGCAACTCGAGTTGACTTGGCTTATTCTTATGCTAAACGCAATTACCAACAAGGCTTTTTTAGCACGGGACTTACGAATGCAGCAAGTATAGACGCTATTAACAACAATGTGTCTCTGACGGTGCTGTTTGAATTGTAAAAAAAAAGAAGCCAAGTTTGGCTTCTTTTTTTTTGCTGTACTATATCGAGTCTTCTTGTAAATGACAACAAAAAAGCCTTATCTTCCTTATAGCCCCGGTAGAAGCGGCATCCTTTGCCTTTTTCTTTCAAAAGGCAAAGATATAGCGAATGACGGGTCATTAACTACAAGAAAGCCTCCATGTTTCCGCTCCTAATTCAATTCAAAACTTTAGTCAAAAACCAAAGCGTATTGGGATGTCGTACGTAATAAATACTTTTTCTGAAGAAAAAAAAGCGTAATTTTGCCAATTCCTAGAAGAAGGGGAATTAATATTATGAGAACAAAGTCATCAAAAAAGAACAAAATTAATGTTATCACTTTAGGGTGTTCAAAAAATGTGTACGATAGTGAAGTCTTGATGGGACAACTTCGCGCCAGTGGAAAGGAAGTTACGCATGAAGCAAAAGCGGAAGATGAGGGTAATATCATTGTAATCAACACTTGTGGTTTTATTGATAATGCCAAAGCAGAATCGGTTAACATGATTTTGGAATATGCAGATAAAAAAGAAAAAGGATTAGTTGATAAAGTTTTCGTAACAGGTTGCCTTTCTGAAAGATATCGTCCGGATTTAGAAAAAGAAATTCCGAATGTAGACCAATACTTTGGCACCACTGAATTACCTGGCTTATTGAAGGCTTTGGGTGCTGACTACAAGCACGAATTATTGGGCGAGCGTTTGACAACAACTCCGAAAAACTATGCTTACTTAAAGATTTCTGAAGGTTGTGATCGCCCTTGTAGTTTTTGTGCAATACCATTAATGAGAGGAAAAAATGTTTCGCAAACCATTGAAAAATTGGTTAAAGAAGCAGAAGGTTTAGCCAAAGATGGCGTAAAAGAATTGATTTTGATTGCTCAAGACCTTACCTATTATGGTCTTGATTTGTATAAAAAACGTGCGCTTGGTGATTTACTAGAAGCATTGGTAAAAGTGGAAGGCATTGAATGGATTCGTTTGCATTATGCATTTCCTACTGGATTCCCGATGGACGTATTGGAAATTATGAAGCGTGAACCAAAAATATGCAACTACATTGATATTCCGTTGCAACACATTTCGGATAGCATTTTGAAATCGATGCGTCGAGGAACAACTCAAGCAAAAACTACTCAATTATTGAAAGATTTCAGAGCGGCTGTTCCAGGTATTGCTGTTCGCACAACTTTAATCGTTGGTTATCCTGGAGAAACTCAAGAAGATTTTGAGACGTTGAAAGATTTTGTTCAAGAAATGAAATTTGACAGAATGGGTTGTTTTGCTTATTCGCACGAAGAAAACACACACGCTTATTTACTAGAAGACAATGTTCCTGACGAGGTAAAACAAGCTCGTGTTAATGAATTAATGGAACTACAATCACAAATTTCATGGGATTTGAACCAAGAAAAAGTAGGTAAAACGTTCAAATGTGTTATTGACCGCAAAGAAGGAGCACACTTTATTGGTAGAACCGAATTTGATAGTCCAGATGTAGACAATGAAGTATTAATTGATGCTTCAAAACATTATGTAAAAACTGGCGATTTTGTCATGATCAAAATTACTGATGCAACTGAATTTGATTTATACGGAGAACCCGTTTAATTAGTATATTTGAATTTATAAATAGTTTACGATGCAAAAATTTCAATATTTATTGTTTTTAGGGTTTACATTATTTTTCACTCAAACCAATTGGGCTCAATTTAACAATGGATACGGCAACAATGGATATGGGGGATACAATGGTAGAATGAATCAAATGGGAATGGGTTCAGGCCCAACTCAAAGCGCTCCTAAACCACCATCTAACGAAGAAACCGCCACAAGAGTAATGGAGAGCCTAAAAGCAGACCTTAATCTGGATGCATTACAAGAAATTGCTATCAAAAATTTATTAATTGAAAGTTTAAATGCCCAAGGTGTTATACTAAAAAAAGAAAGCTCTAACGAAAGTAAAAGCGAAGATATTAAGGTAATCTCTGAAAATACAGATCGTAAAATTCTGGAATTATTGAATCCAGACCAAAAAGACCTTTACAAAAAAATTATTGCTGGAGGATTCAAAAAGAAGAAAAAGAAATAGAAACTAGCCAATCATCAACCAACTAATCAATTAACGATGTTTAGACAACTTATACTTAGCATCTCTTTGGGTTTGCTTATTAGTTCATGCGGAACTAATCCTTACAAGGAAAGTAATAAAGTATACGAACAGCAATTAAAAATCTTACAGCAAAAACTAGCTGAAAAAGAGGCTATTCTGCTAAAAAAAGTAGAAACCACCAGTACCTCTCTAGATACATTGTACACCAAACAAATCAACACGTTGAAGGATTCTATTTCTAAATTCAATCCAACAGCACTTGAAAACATCAAAACAGAATGGATTGGTACCGTAAACTTCAACTTAAGAAAGCCTAATTTTGTAATCATACATCATACAGCTCAGGATTCCTTAAAACAAACTTTAAAAACATTCACCTTAGCAAGTACAAAAGTGAGTGCCCACTATGTAATCGCCGAAGATGGAAAAGTAGTTCAAATGCTAAACGACTATTTGAGAGGTTGGCATGCTGGCAATGGAATTTGGGGAAAAAATAGTGATATTAATTCTACTTCTATAGGAATTGAACTTGATAATAACGGCTCAGAGCCGTTTTCAGAGGCACAAATTAATAGCTTATTGGCCCTTTTAGCAAAACTAAAAAAGGACTATAACATTCCTACTCAAAATTTCATAGGACACTCTGATATTGCTCCAACCAGAAAAGTAGACCCTAGTGCTTTGTTTCCGTGGCAATTATTGGCTGAAAAAGGTTTTGGTCTTTGGCCAGATGCACAAATAGAAACCGCCCCTACAGATTTCAATGCTGAAATGGCTTTGCGAATAATTGGATATGATACAAAAAACCTGAATGCCGCTATTAAAGCTTTTAAATTGCATTATATCAAAACAGAAATTGACTCAGTCTTAGATCAAAAAACGCTAAATGTTATTTATGCTATTTATAAAAAGCAACTATAATTAAGTAGAATAAATTGAATTAAAAAAGGCTTTTTGATAGTATTCAAAAAGCCTTTTTTATTACTTAAAACTTAAACCAAGCATAAGGTTCATGTTCAAAATCTAATGCTCTTGGTAAACCGTCCCCAGGTGTAACTTTTAGTTCTGGCAATATTGATGGATTAGATGGGTAAGTCTTTCCGTTAAACTTTACAATACGGTATTTACTTCCACTGTATATAAACAAGTCCTTCCATCCGTTGGTTTTATTCGTATCGATTACAACCGGATTACCTGATACCGAGAATTGCGTAATTACATTTCCTTGATCATCCAACAGCAGTTGAGTACATCCTCCAGTACCACAAAAATAACCTCCAGTTAATCCAACTAGGATCTCTTTTTTTCCATCTTCGTTTAAATCATATTCAAAGAAAATAAACTTTTTACTATTGTCATCGATAAAATTCTTTGCCAAATCATCTTTGTACAAGTCTTTCAAAGTTAAACGAATCAAATCGGCTGTTTTCAAATTAGAAGAATTAATTCCATAACTTCCAGCTGGAATGGTATCTGTTGGGTCTGGATCTACCATTGCTTCCGTTTTAACTGTATCTACAACTAATGTGGTAGAATCAATTGGCATTTCTTCTTGTTTAGCTTCTTTTTTACAAGAAGTCAAACCAAAAAGAGCTATTAATGATAAAGTTACGATTGCTTTTTTCATTTCGTCTTAATTTTAAATTGGTTACTAAAATTCTATATTGCTCTTATTAATAATCAACAATTATACCTTTTACTAAAAGAAGTCTTTTGTGAAAAACTAGAATTATTCCTTATCCAAATTTTCATCATTGTTAGCAGAAACATTGGAACGAATATGTAAATCTTGCTGTGGAAATGGTATTTCGATTCCATTTGCTTTAAATGCTACATCGATGGCTATAATAAGGTCATTGCGAACGTCATTCCCAAAATTAAAATGAGGCACCCAATACTTTATAGCAAAATCTATAGAACTATCGTTGAATTTTGTCACCCAAACCATAGGAGCTGGATTTTTCAATACCAATTCGTGTTGCATTAACACCTCTATCAAAATAGTTTTTACTTCATTCAAATCTGAGCCATACGCCACGCCCAAATCAATCTCAAATCTACGACGATTACTACCCATAGTCCAATTCACCAAATGTTGACTCAACAAATCGCCATTTGGGATGATTACATCTGCTCCATCCCAAGTAGTAATAACACTGCTACGAATTCCGATTGATTTCATCTTACCCGTTTGCCCTCCTACCTCAACTATATCATCCAAATTAATGGGTTTTTCGAAGGCAATAATTAATCCGCTAACTAAGTTGTTAATTACATTTTGCAAACCAAAACCAATACCCACACTCAACGCACTAATCATCAACGCAATTTTATCCATAGGTATTCCCACTGATATAAATGCGATTAAAACACCAACAGTAATTATGGCTATACGTATCAACAGTAACCAACTCCCTAAACCTGATTTTGGTGTTCCGCCATTGGCTCCTTTACTCTCAGTGGTTAAAAACGAAACAATTTTGGCACTTAGGCCCGACATAAACAAAATAAAGAAAAACAAGAATATCGCATTGAATGAAAACTTAAATTCACCAAATTGTTTTTCTTCATAAAATGCCTCAGAGATAGGCTCTATAAAATTTTGAAAAGTATAGGAATTTCTACTTATTAGCACATACCAAGCTATCGCAAATAAAACATAAATAAAAGAGGGTACTTTAAAATTCTCTTCTTCTTTTTGTTCAGCCAATAATGCTTCTTCCTCAGATTGCGTCAAGTATTTTGAAAAGTTTAAAATATCTAAACTTAAACCAAAAGCCCAAATTAATTGATAAGCGATTAAAATGGTAAAATACCCATTGGTCATAAATATTTTGGACAAATTATAACAATTGGCTAATGATAAAATCATCGCACAACATTCAAAAATCATAAACACTAAAAGAGCAATAGCGAAACTTTTTTCATGAATTTCTTTGTCCTTTTTCTTTCTATTCCAAAACACATAAAGACCTAAAGCAAGACCTATTATACTTAAAAACAAAACGAATCTAGACACCGAAACAGTGTAAAGCAGCAATAAATTATCTTGAAAAGCCAAATTATTGAGCACAAAAAACACAACCCAAATTATAAACCAATATTTACTTACGGATTTGTACAAAATAAGCGTTAATGCAAATCCACCAATAATCCACAAAAAGGCACTAAAGACAAATGGCGGAGACGGTAAGAAAAATTGAAAAATAGAAGTCATAATCAATATTGAGGCCGCCAAAGGATAATTCAAAACGTGTCCTGGGTATTTTAAGTCCTCATATAAATCTGCTTTTTTGTATTTGCTTCTAATCACTCTTAAATAAAGTGTGAGCCCAATTATAAAGAGTAGTAACAAGGATAAAATCCCCGTTTGATTTGCAAAATAAAAAACAAACAACAGGTATCCTTTTGTAAAAGAATGTACAAAATTCTCTACAAATGAAAATCCCTTTTCTTTTGAGGTGTCAATATCTGGCGACATTGAGTTTACTTTTTCACTCAATTTCTTTCTGGCATTATTTACAACAGCTAAGTCAGACTCCAAACTAAATTTGAACATTTTCCCATTAACCTCTAACTTTTGAATACTATCAATAGCATTTTTTAGGTTGGTATTGGCATTATTTAAATCCTTAGCCATCAACACCATGCGTTGAAAGTAATTTTTTTTGGCAGTTTCTTGAGTTGGGATTTGGTAAAAAATCTTATCGGTTGCCAAAGAATCCATTCTTCGCTGTATTCCGCTTAAAGAGGTGTTATTTAAAGAGATTTTATTCAACTGAAAATCAGTTCTTTTTAGTAATTCTTTCAACAAAAGAGAAGTTGTTGTTAAATCCCTCACTGTTTGCATTTTACCAACATCCTTTACGATACCTTTTACCGATTTCTCCTTCCATTCAATTAATAATTCAAGTTCTTTGGTAAAGCCTTTATAATCGATACCTTCTTTGAGTATTGTATTTGCTTTCTGAATTTCCTCATTGAGTAAATTAAAACTAGCATTCTGCCTATTTGTCAACACATTAAACTCATAGTTTGTTTTGTTTTCTTTCAAACTCGCTTCGTTCAATTTTTGCATTAACGAATCTAACTGCTTGTTTTCTTTTACCAAAGTATCCTTATTGACCGTTTGTTTAGCCTGACCAAAAGAAGCCAAAGTAATGGCAAAGAAGAATACGGTGCAGTAGGCTTTAATTTTTAAAACAAAAAAATCTCTTAACACTCTTTTTGGGCTAGTTTTCATAAAAAAGGAATTATTAATGATCAAATAAAAAAGGGCTATAAACATTTTTTTAGTAAGTAATCATAGATTAACTACAAAACTTATCATAAAAATAGTTAAAAAAACAGAATTATAACCAATTAATTTTTAACCCCTTACCAAGGTTTTAACTTCATCATTCGTTAATAAAAATCAAAAAGAACAAGAAGTAAGAGCAGATTGATTTATTTTTACTTACAAATTTAGTATTCCCCAATGGAGTAAAATGTATAGAATACTGCTATTTTATCAAAAAAATGACACTCAATCTCAACAATCTTTTTACCAAAGAATTACCTGCCGACTCAGATACGAACAATGTTCCGAGACAAGTTTACAATGCTTGCTTTTCATATGTGACCCCAAAAGTTCCCACAAATTCATCACTAATTCACGTTAGTTTTGAAGTTGCCAAACAAATTGGATTAGAATATGATGCGTTGAAGGAAGATGATTTCCTGGCTGTTTTCTCAGGAACAAAAATATATCCTAACACACAACCTTTTGCAATGTGTTATGCTGGGCATCAATTTGGGAATTGGGCAGGACAATTAGGAGATGGAAGAGCCATTAATTTGATGGAAATCAAGCATAAAGAAAAAAACTTTACACTACAATTAAAAGGTGCTGGTCCAACTCCCTATTCACGAACTGCAGACGGATTAGCTGTTTTACGTTCCTCCATTCGGGAATACTTATGCGCAGAAGCTATGCATCATCTTGGAGTACCTACCACTCGATCACTTTCATTGGTTTTAACTGGAGACGAAGTGCTTAGAGACATTATGTACAATGGGAACCCCGCTTATGAAAAAGGAGCCATCGTATGCCGAGTTGCTCCTAGTTTTATTCGATTTGGAAATTTTGAAATTTTTGCCGCCAGACAAGATCATACGAATCTGAAATTACTAGCTGATTTTACCATTCAACATTACTTCCCATCCATAAAAGACACAGGAAAAGAAAAATACATTCAATTTTTTAAAGAAGTTTCTAACAGCACATTGGAGATGATTCTTCACTGGCAAAGAGTAGGTTTTGTTCACGGAGTTATGAATACAGACAATATGTCAATTCATGGCATTACTATTGACTATGGCCCTTATGGTTGGCTAGAAGACTACAACCCTACTTGGACACCAAACACAACAGACAATCAACACAAAAGATATCGATTTGAAAATCAACCTCAGATTGGCTTATGGAATTTGTATCAACTCGCCAATGCATTGTACCCATTAATCGAAGAAACCCAACCTCTCGAGGCAATTTTGGACGCTTACACCAAAGAGTATGACTCCAACTATCTCGAAATGATGCAATCAAAATTGGGATTACAAATAAACGATAAAGAAGATCGCGACTTAATTCAAGAACTTATTGATTTGCTACAAGAAATAGAGACTGATATGACTATTTTCTTTAGAAACTTAAGTTTAGTTCTTAAAAATGATACTCCAGAAACTGCTTTAACAAAAATTGAATTTGCCTTTTATAGTGCTAATGATTGTAATGAAAGCATTGCTCTGAAATGGCACAATTGGTTCACTAAATATAGCAACAGACTTCAACTAGAAACATTCTCTGATGCAGAAAGAAGTTCCGCTATGAATCAAGTTAACCCAAAATATGTCCTTCGCAATTACATGGCACAATTGTGTATTGATGCCGCTGAAAAAGAGGACTATTCTATACTAAAAGAATTGTTTGAACTTTTACAAAAACCTTACGAAGAACAACCCGAATATGAAAAGTGGTACGCCAAACGACCCGATTGGGCAAGAGTTAAGATTGGTTGCTCTATGCTAAGTTGCAGTTCATAAAAAAAAGGAAGCTTTACAGCTTCCTTTTTCATTAAAAAATCATTTTTTACTTTGAGAAAGAGGTCAACAACTCCGTTTTCTCAATCTTGCCATTCTTAGCATAGGTTTCTTGCTTTACCATACCTACTCCTTTAGCAACCCATTGCTTAGTAGTACCTTTTTTGGCAAAAAGCAATTTAGTATCTGTTGTGGCCGTAATAACCATACAATCAAAAGTACCTGCAGGAACGGTTATTTTCTCTTGCCCAACTACCTTTCTATCCAAGGTTTTAAAATACATATTCATATTCATTGCTGAGGATTTTACAGCAATATCAATTTCACTATCTGGTAATGTCTGACCTACGCTTAAATCTAGCGGTGACTCAACATCTTTACCAGAAACATCTACTGTAATGTTGGGGTCTTTCATATTAGATTTTAATTGATTGCTTACAATCTTTTTCTGATCCATGATAGCTACCTTACCATCACAAGTGATATCGTACTCGGTATTCAAAGTTTCCTTTCCTTTGGAATTGGTCACAAGATGAATGACAACTTTGCCTGATGAAACATCTTTTACCAAAAAACTAGAAACTGCCTCTACCTCATTTTTTTTATCATAGGCAGTAATTTCATATTTAGCTCCTTTGTGGGCAGCAAAATATCCGTCACACGGTTTTTGTCCAAATACCAAAGTAGTTGAGTATAATAAAACCAGTACTAAAAAACCAAATTGATGCAATACTTTTCGTTTCATATTATTTCTTTTTAAGTTGATACACAAGCAAATATAACTTTTTCAAAAGAAAAAAAATTGAAAAAATAGAAATATTTACAGCACGATTACCTCATAAAACATAGCCAGCATATGATTTCAAAATCATTTATTACTATTAACAACCTGAAATCAAATTATAATTATGAAGCGGTGTCAAAAAAAACTCTTTTTTATACGCTATCAAAAATCAAATGGATAGTTTTGCATTTTATAGAACAAAATCAAAATCATTAAAATAAAATAAAGATGAATCAAGAGATTATCAATGCTTTTGAGGTTATAAAAAACGGCGGTATCATTCTTTATCCAACGGATACGGTTTGGGGCATTGGTTGCGATGCGACGAATCCCGAAGCCGTAGCCAAAATATACCAACTCAAACAAAGAACCGAAAGCAAAAGTATGATTTGCCTTATGAATGGGGAAAAAATGATGTACAACGTATTCAAGGAAATTCCCGAAGTAGCCTGGCAAATTCTAGATTTATCCGAAAAGCCAACAACTTTAATACTAGATAACCCAAGAAATGTAGCTCCAAATCTTATTGCCGAAGACCAATCCTTAGGAATTCGATTGGTAAAAGAGCCTTTTTGCTTTAAGTTATTGGAGCGAATGAAGAAACCGTTAGTTTCTACTTCTGCTAATATTTCTGGGCAACCTACACCAAGTTCTTTCAAAGAAATTAGTCCAGAAATTATAAAAGGCGTAGACTATGTTGTAAATTTGCAGCACGAAAAAATTGCAGGAAAACCTTCTACGATTATTAAATTGACGAATGATTCTCAAGTTAAAATCATAAGAAAATAATTTTTTTTTGCCGCAGATTCGCAGATTTTAGAGAAAGAAGAAATTAATATGATTTTATAATTTATGGCTCAATATTTATTTGAAAAAGAGACCTATAAAATAATAGGAATTTTATTTGAAGTACATAAAAATCTAGGAAAAGGTTTTTCTGAAATCGTGTATAAAGACGCATTAGAATATGAATTTAATATAGCTAACATACCTTTTGAAAGAGAAAAGGAATATGTAGTAAATTATAAAAACACCATTTTAAAACACAAATTCTATGCTGATTTTGTAGTTTTTGACAGTATTATTCTTGAAATAAAATCTTGTGAATCTTTTAATAACAGTCATATTTCACAATGTTTAAATTATTTAAAAGTGTCAAAAACTAAATTAGCGCTTTTAGTAAATTTTAATAAAACATCTTTAGAACACAAACGAATAGTACTGTCAGAAAATTAGCTGAAAATCATAATTTTTAAAATAAAATCAGCGAATCTGCGGCAAAAAATCGTGGTAAAAACAAGATATGAATTATAAATCAGCACTTAATAACACAATATTCGAAGTAATATCGAGAGCTTCCCAAGAACTAAACATAGATAGTTATGTAATTGGTGGGTTCGTTAGGGATTTACTTTTACAAAGGGGCTCCAAAAAAGATATCGATGTGGTGGCTGTGGGCAGTGGTATCGAATTGGCGCTCAAAGTTTCCGAACTTTTACCTAAAAAACCAAAAGTACAAGTGTTCAAGACTTATGGAACCGCTATGCTCCGTTTTGAAGATACTGATATTGAATTTGTAGGTGCCAGAAAAGAATCCTACAACCACGACAGCCGCAATCCAATCGTTGAAAACGGAACGCTACAAGATGATCAAAACCGCCGTGACTTCACGATAAACGCCTTGGCTTTGTCTTTGAATCCATCTAACTTCGGAGAACTCTTAGATCCCTTTGCTGGTATTTCTGATTTAGAATCTAAAACAATAAAAACTCCGCTTGACCCAGACATCACCTTTTCGGATGACCCGCTAAGAATGTTGAGAGGCATTCGTTTTGCTACGCAATTAGGTTTTGAAATACATCCTGATTCTCTGGATTCCATTACCAAAAATGCTGAACGAATAAAAATCATTTCAGGAGAACGCATTGTTGAAGAGTTAAACAAAATTCTTCTGACTGAAAAACCTTCTTTGGGTTTTTTATTGCTTTACAAAACGGGATTATTAGAACTGATTCTGCCTGAATTAACCGCCTTGAATCAAGTAGAAGAGATAGAAGGACACACGCACAAAAACAACTTTTATCACACACTTGAAGTAGTCGATAATATTTGCCCGAACACGGATGATGTTTGGTTGCGATGGGCTGCTTTATTGCACGATATTGGAAAAGCTCCAACGAAACGCTTCAACAAAAAACAAGGATGGACGTTTCACGGTCACGAATTTTTGGGCGGTAAAATGGTTAAGAAAATCTTCGAAAGATTGCATATGCCTTTGAATCACAAAATGAAATTTGTACAAAAAATGGTAGTGATGAGTTCAAGACCAATTGTCTTGGCGCAAGACACAGTTACTGACTCAGCAGTACGTCGTTTGGTTTTTGATGCAGGAGAAGATGTAGAAAACTTAATGACACTTTGCGAGGCAGATATCACCACTAAAAACCCAAACAAGTTCAAAAAATACCACAGTAATTTTGAAATTGTACGTAAAAAAATTGTTGAAGTTGAAGCGCGCGACCACGTTCGCAATTTTCAACCTCCAATCAGTGGTGAGGAAATAATGGAGCTCTTCAATTTAAAACCATCCAGAGAAATTGGCATCCTAAAAGAAGCGGTTAAAGAAGCTATTTTAGAAGGAGAAATACAAAATGAGTACCAAGCAGCTTATGAATTTATCTTAAAAAAGGGGGCCAAATTAGGCCTAAAGATTAACGATTGTTAGCCCTTTTTTTCGTTGCCAAACCCATAAATTTGCAATAAAATAATTGATTTTTATCACTAAAAAAATGACTAAATCTAATAAACCTGTTATTATTTGGCTGCTTTCTGGTTGCCTACTTTTATTTTTAATGGTTGTGGTTGGCGGAATTACCCGTTTGACTAATTCTGGACTCTCAATGACCGATTGGCATTTGATTACCGATACCTTCCCTCCTATGACAGAGGCGAAATGGAATCAAGCTTTTGAAGAATACAAAAAGTTTCCTGAGTATCAAAAAATCAACATCCATAATGATTTTACCTTATCTGATTATAAATTCATTTACTTCTGGGAATGGTTTCACCGTTTTATTGGTCGAATCATCGGGATGGTGTTTTTAATCCCTTTCTTTTATTTTTTAGCCAAAAAAAGATTAGACAAATCCACTATCAAAAAATGCATTGTTCTTTTGTGTATGGGAGGATTTCAAGGATTTTTGGGTTGGTTTATGGTAAAAAGCGGATTAATCGACAATCCAGATGTGAGCCATTTTAGACTCGCGTTGCACCTTACTTTTGCTTTCATCACCTTTGCTTATACCCTTTGGGTGGCTTTGGATTTGATTTACCCTAACAAAGACAACTTTTATCCTCAATTGAGAACTATTGCTCGATTTGCCTTTGTGTTTTTGATAATTCAAATTATTTACGGTGGTTTTGTTGCCGGACTCAACGCAGGATTAATTCACAACCACTGGCCATTAATGAGCGATGGGCAATTCATTCACGACAGTGTATTTATCGAAAAAAACAGTTTTATCCTCAATTTGATTGAAGGAAAAAGCGGCGTACAATTCGTGCATCGTACAACCGCTTATCTTGTGGTGGCGTTAATGGTTTTGTTGTATTTCAAAAGCAAAAAGTACACTTTGTCAATTGCGCAACAAAACGGACTCAATGCTCTAGTAGTACTTGTGTTTGTACAATTTGCACTAGGCGTTTTGACTTTGTTGTACAGCGTACCGCTATGGTTAGGATTGGCACACCAAATCACGGCTTTCTTTTTATTGACAGCCATGACTTACACGCTACACCGTTTCACTAAATAAGAAAAAGAGATGGCTTAATACACCATCTCTTCTCTTTCAAAAGTGGGTAAAACGATGTGATTTATGTTTTGTTCCATCCATTGGTTCTCTAACAAATCTGCCCACGCATTCATATATTTTACCGTATCTGACATCACATTTCTATTGAAAGAAGTCACACCAGCTTTGGCTAAAATCTCAGGATTGGACAAGTTTTCGAGTTGTCTCAAATCTGATTGTGTAAAACCAAATTCAATCATCCTACCGATAATTAAATCCATAGGATAACCACTCGTTGGACAGTAATCTATAACTTGTTCCGACCAATCACCGCGTTTTTGCAAGGCAAACTGTTGAATCTCTGCTCTGGTAAACGAAGTTATATTTTGTGCCAAATGCCCACAATTACAACTTCCCATATGCCCCCATTCATAACGACCGCTAGTTGCAACTTGTGTCGCCGTTTCTCTTAGGGCTTGAATTACTTTTAAATTTGGTACCGCCATACTACAATAAATTTGGTTTTTGATACCATAAAAGTACTAAAACTCGAAACGCTCTTTTTTTACTTTAACACAAAGTAAACTATTGTTTAGGTACTATTCCGCTTAAATAGAGCTACTTTTGCGCCTCGACTATATTGTCATTCTACTTTTACAGCTTATAATGTCAAAACTTGCAACACAAGATAAGTTCTTCGACCTCTCCGATTATGGTCGCCCATTTGGTAAATTTCTGGCACAACAATTAAAAGAAACCCGATTCACAGCTATTCACGTAACGCTACTTTTTGGCCTTTCTGGCCTAATTGCTATTTTCTGCATACTCAGCAATCATTATTTTTTGGCCTCCTTTTTCATTGTATTAAAATCTGGAATTGATGCTGCCGATGGTGAATTGGCCAGACTAAAAAACAAACCTTCATACGTTGGTAGATACCTCGACAGTGTCTTTGATATCGTCTTAAATTTTATGATTTTTATGGCCATTTGTTGGGTCTCAAAAACAACATTTTGGTATGCGTTTGCCGCTTTTTTTGGCATCCAATTACAAGGAACATTGTACAATTATTACTACGTTATTTTGAGACATAAATCGGTTGGAGGAGACAGTACTAGTAAAATATTTGAGTACAAAACACCCAAAGCTTTGCCTGGAGAAACACAAAAATCGGTGACTCTTTTGTTCCAAATTTACACAATTGTTTATGGGCTTTTTGACAAAATAATTCACGCGCTAGACCCAGAGGCATACAAAGTAAAAACGTTTCCGAATTGGTTTATGAGCTTGTTATCTATTTATGGTTTAGGCTTTCAATTGCTAATTATTGCCGTGATGTTACCGTTGCATCTTATTGAATACATAGCACCATTTTTTATTGCCTACACACTGATGATTTTTGTTCTTATCGCTATCAGAAAACGGTTTATTAGTGAATAAAAGCCTCATAGATAAATCCTATACAAAACACGTAAATAACTAATAATCAGTGTTTTTAACAAATTTTATCTAAACTAAAAAATGAAGTCATTTTTTAACCAATCCAGTTTTTGAAATCGGCTACTTTTTCTCGGCTTACAATTACTTCTTCTGCTTTATAAGTAGGCAAAATAATCTTTAAACGGGAATTACTGTACACCACTATCTCCTTTATGGCCTTTAATGGAATGATAAATTTTCGGCTGATTCTGTAAAAAGCAACAGGGTCTACTTCTTGTTCCAAAACCTCTAAAGTGGTTTCCAGAAGATAATCTCTATTATCAAAAGTATGCAAATAGGTTCCTTTATTTTCGCTGTAAAAACATTCAATTTCATCTACCGAAATCACTTTCAAATGTTGCCCGATTTTTAACGTAAATCGCTTTTTGTAATTTTTCTCAAATGGATTGGTCAGCATCTTTTTGATGGCTTCAAAATCTAACGTAAGCGAAGGGTTTTCAGGTGCCTTTTCTGGCACTCTCGATTTGTATTTATTCACTGCAATTTCCAAGTCATCTTCATCGATGGGTTTGAGTAAATAATCAATACTGTTGAGCTTAAAAGCACGCAAAGCATATTCGTCATAAGCAGTGGTAAAAATGATAGCGCTCTTAATTTCGACCGCTTCAAAAATGGCAAAAGACAAGCCATCGGATAATTGAATGTCCAAAAAAATAAGGTCGGGATGCGGATGGTTCGAAAACCATTCGATAGCCTCTTCTACCGAATGCAACAGCACGGTTACATTGATTTGTAATTTTTCGAGTTTACGTTGCAACAAACGCGCTGCTGGTTTTTCGTCTTCGATGATTATAGTTGTCATTATTTGAGGTTAGAAATTAGAAATTAGAAATTAGAAGTTAGAAATTAGAGGTTAGAAGGCAGAAAGCAGAAGGCAGAAAACTGAGAACCAAGAACTGAGAACCAAGAACTGAAAACAGAGAACCGACATTACTTCCATTGCTGTTGTTTTTTATCTTCTTCTTTTAAAAATTCTTCCATTTTTCTTTTCTCCCAATCTTTGCCTAAAAACAAATCTTTCCCAAAAACAGAAGCTCCGTGTGCTACCAATCCAATGCCCCAAAAGAAGGCGGTATTGAGTGTTTGCCAACTCCAAAAATTATTATCTAATGCATCCAAATGCCTTGCTTTCAAAGCTATTAATCCAATATTAACTAATACATACACGATTAGGTGGACATAAAATCCCTTTATTTTTTGCACTCTTTTAAATGCGATTTCGTAACGTTCTTCTTGAGTTCTGTCTAAAAATGAATCGTATTGGTTTTGCTTATTTTCCATTTTATTTTCTATTTAATCTTACTTTTTTTATTTCCAATCGTTTCTGGATTGTTTTTCTTTTTCCATAAACTCTTTGATTTTTTGCTCTTCCCATTCCTTGCCGAAAAAGGGCATCCAATTAAACACTTTCATTGCGTGAAAGAACACACCTACACCCCAACCTAGTAAAGGCCAAAAGAACCATAAATATCCTGGAGAGGTTAATAAATTGATCACTGCTAAAAATATATTCACCACAATGTACGAGGTCAAATTTCCGTAAAATCCTTTTAAATCCTCGACTCTTTTCTTGGCTTGATAATATCTATCTTCTTCTTGAAAATTCGTTTCCATAATTATTTCCAGATTTGTTTTTCGCTGTTCTTTCCGATTATTCTTTTAATTTGCTTTTCTTCCCAAGATTTACCCAAAATTACTTCGGTAAAAAACAATTGTACTGCTTGAATAACAAAAAAGGTCGTCCAAATCGCCATTACAAAACCGTTGATATACCGAATGGGAAAAAAGTTCAAAGGGGCACCATAATACGTTTTCAAAACATAGATTACTACGCCTAGCATAAAAAATACCATATGAAAATAAAAATCTTTCAGCTTTTTTACTCTCTCTTTGGCCATTTGAACCAAAGCTTCTTGTTCTTGATTCGTATCTATTCGTTCCATCTTTATTTCCATTTTTGTTGTTCGTCTTCTTTTCTTAAAATCTCTTGAATTTTTCGTTCTTCCCAGCTAGAGCTGTAACCAAAAACTTTGAAACCGTGCATAATCAAACCAAATCCCCAGCCACCAGCGGAAAACCAAAACCAATGAAATTGTGGGACAAAAGTAAGATTCACATAAATTAAAATGGGGATGACTACACAATATGAAATCAGATTGCCATAAAATCCTTTTAATTCCTCTACTCTCTTTTTTGCGCGGTAGTACGCATTGTTTTCTCTGTAATTTAAGGTCGTTTCCATAACAGTTATTTGTTGGGTTAAAATGGGTATTTTAACGGTAAAAGTTTGTTCGTTTTGTTCAATCAGTACTTTTCGTTTGGTAATGATGGCGTATCGATTGATGATGTTTTGTAATCCAACGCCTTGGCGGTCTTGTAATACTTCTTTCTTTTGAAAATCATTCTGAATTACTAAATAATCATTTTCGATATAAATGCGGATATGCAAAGGTCTTTGCTCGCTTACCACATTGTGCTTTACGGTGTTTTCTAATAACAATTGCAGCGAAAGCGGGACTACTTTGGCATCTGGATTTTGAACTTCGGCAGTAACTTCATAAAACAAGCTGTTCTCAAAGCGCATTTTCAGCAATTTCATATACGTCGTTGCAAAATTCAATTCCTCGGCTACCGATACCAATTCTTTATCTTTTTGTTCCAATACATAGCGGTAAATTTTAGATAAAGAAGTAGTGAAACGTTGCGCATTATCTGGATTTTCCTCGATAAGTGAACTCAATACATTCAAACTATTGAAAAGAAAATGTGGATCGATTTGATTTTTTAAGGTTTCAAATTTGGCCGAAGCCGTTCCTGCAATAATCTTTTGTTCGAATACTTCTTTTTTAGAAGCTTGTTTCCAATTGAGCATAAAACTACGTGCGTGCATAAAGGTCGAAACTCCCAAGGAAAGAATGATATAAAACATATGCACCCAAACCATTCTGTTGTTGAAAAACTCAGCAACCTCTAGTTTTTGAAATACTACGAAAGTCAAATAATCAATTCCTAAGACTACTGGAACGGTATACAAAATGGTACAAAAAATCCCAAAATACACTCTCAAATTGGTTTGCTCTAACCAATTCCATCGGCGATCCAAAATGTCATTGATGAGTCCGTTTCCAAACCCAATTCCGTAAGAATACAAGGCGCTAACTAAAAAAGTAGTGAGTAGGCTTTGAGGGCTGAAATCCCCTTGCAACAACGAAAAAACAAGTGTAAATACTAGTGTAATCTTCAAACAATCTATAAAGCCTTTTTTGATTCTATCTAGTATACTGTTTTTCTGTTTTTCCATATTCTTTGACTTTTGTTTTTGGTTTTTCAACCCTTTCAGCGTTTTTGACTCCGAAAGGATTTGAAATTTATACTATTTTTTACAATTCTTTTGAGCTTCTTGAGCGCGATCTAATCCCCATTTTGGTGAGAAAGCTGTTTCTGGTTTAAAAGTAGCAAAAAGTCCGATAGCTTTATCAATTTGTGCACACATAGGTGTTGTATCTGTTCCCCAGAACTTCGCCCCACCAATTTCGAATTCGGCTTTACAAAATACCACTCTTGGATTTTCTGGGGCAATAGCCTGTGCTTTACCGTAGAGTTCCATTACTTTTCCAGACAACTTTTGTCCGTTGGTCATTGGGTCATAAGCAATCCAAGCGGTGTGAATCATAGCTTGCATTACTAATAACTCTGGATTGTTTTCGTTTTTGATTAATTCTACATCCAAAGCGTTTTGCGCTTTGGTCAACAAAGCAGTTACTTCGTCTTTTCCTTTGGTTCTAAAAGCGGTTGTAGTATTTACTAAAGCCACATAATAGTTAGGTAACCAGTTGTTTTTTTCGACTGCTGCAATTCTTTCGAATAAAGCGGCAGCTTCGGTGTTTTTGCCTTCTCCCCACAATTGGAACGCTTTTCCCATTCCTTGTTCGTATTGTCCTTGGGCAGCTAATAAACTGCAAATTAATAAAGCGGTGGCGGTTAAAACTTTGATCATAATTTCTATTTTTTTAGTTGTTAATTTCTTTTAAATGGTTGTTTGTTATTTTGATGATGTAAAAGTACTACTGATGTAACTGCTGTAAAATTGATTGTGACTGAACTGTCGTTTTTTGAGGATGAATTGTAAACTGCTTATACTTTCAATACGATGTGCTTGTTTTGTGTGGCTTGGAACTTAGCGTCTTTGTATTTTGGAGGTCCCATAAACCCTTTGGCATCGTTTGAAGCTGCATAAGCTTCTTTTGGAATTCCCATAAAGTTGGTGTCTAATTTTCCGTTACTGTTTTCATCGTGAAAAACACTAATCGCATACTCGCCAGCAGGAAGGTTTTCAAAAGTGACCGTTGCTTTTGCGTTTTTGATTAGAGCGACATTGCCTTTGTATACTTTTTTTAAAAAATGATTTTCGGAATTGTACAATCCGATTAGGACTTGCCCTTTGTTGTTTTTTAGACCAACGATGTCTACTTTGATAGCGACTTGAGCGGTTGCCATTGCACTTATGGCTAAGAACAGGATAAGAACTGATGTTTTCATAGTTTATTTTTTTAAAGGTTGTTGCTTTTATTATGCTGATGTAAAAGTAGTTTGGACAAATCCAAACTAAAATTGATTGTAACTGAACTGTTGTTTTTGGAGGATGAATTGTAGTGCATTCGCTTTTAAAAAAAGTTAGCCACTAATTACACGACTTGTCACTAATTTTCATCGAAACTGAAATTGAATGTCACGAATTCCATCAATAGTAATAACTCGTGTCATTAAAACACATTTTTATTGGTGATTCATTAGTGAATTGCTTCGCCTATTCGCTATCGCTCGGGTCGTGGTGGATATTTTTAAAAGCAAATACCTTGGAGGAATTGTAAAAACACTTTTCTTTCCAAAAACACCTTATCTTGCCTCTTAGCCCCGGGAGGAGCGGCATCCTTTGCTGACGGGGTTCGGCAGCAAAGATATAGCGGATCACGGGACGATACCTGCTGGAAAAGCCCTATGCTTACTGCTCCTAATTCGGTTTATAAATTCTTTAACTGGTTGTCGTTTTTGTTGTCGCTGATGGTCCAAAAGAAACCTACGAAAAAGAAACTATCGGCCGTTGGTGTGATGGCTCTGCGGTTGTACACGCCCGCTGCATCTGGAGTATTGGCGTACTCGTAACCAAAGACATTTTGAGTTTGCAAAATATTGGACACAGAGAAATACAGGATTTTTTGTTGCGACACCAAGTACGCCCAATTGAAACTCAAATTATTGAAAGCTTTGGTTTTTCCGTTCATAAATTGGGTCTCGTTCGGATTGTTGTACGGACGACCTGTGGCAAAAGAATGCGTAAAACCGATTTGTGATTTCCAGTCGGTGATGAAATATTTGGTCACCAAAGACGCTGTATGGTCCGCCACGAAACTTGGCGTAACTTGTTTAGGGAAGTTGCGATAATCGCGCTCCGTATCGATGTAAGAATAGGAAATCCAATATTCTAAATTCTTAATCGAGCTGCCATCTCTCCAGAACAAATCAAGTCCTTTGGCGTAACCAGAACCGTTGTTATTGTATACCGAATTGTACATTGGCGTTGTGGTATTGAATTTTACCAAATTGCTGTAGTCTTTGTAATAAGCCTCGGCTCTAAACGTTTGACGGTCGTTGTTGTATTGAAAGTTTAGGATGTAATGCGAAGCTTTCTCGCTTTCGAATTGGTGCATTTTGGAATATTTGATAAAATCAACACTTGGCGCCTGAGTGAAATCGCCATAAGCGAAAGAAAACTGGCTGGTTTTATTCAGTTTGTAAGCCAAGGAAACACGAGGAGCAACGGCGGTTTCGTCCAACAAATCGTTGTATGAAGCACGAACCCCTACTTTGGCAGCAAAGTTTTTGGTGAATAAAATATCGCCTTCGGCAAAAGCTGCTGCAATAGAAGAATTGTATCCGCTAGTGCCTCCAAATCCAGAATTTGGAGTGAAATTTTCGTTGAAACGAGTAATGAAATAATCCGTTCCGAAAGCTAATTTAACGTGTTGCGAAATGCTTTTACGGAGTTTGAATTTAAGATGTGAGGCGTTTTCGTCATTGTTAAGCTTGTCCAAATCCAATCCCAATTTGTTTTTTGAATAGCCATAACTCAATCCCGTTGTTACTTGCCAATTGTTGCCAAAACCACCTTTGTAGGAAGTATTTAAATAAAAGTTGTTATTGTTCAAATCGACTCTGACTTTGTTGGGCGAATTGACGCTTTCTTGATTCAAATCGAATTTGGAGGAATCGAAAGCTGCATAGAATTTTAGGATTCCGTTATTGAAGTTGTAGCGATAAACCGTTTCTCCAGAAAGGGATTGAAAAGGATTGTTCCATTCGATATTTTGAGGCACCACTTTTTGATAAGGCGCCAAATTGATGTAAGCGGCATTGACACTCAAGGAGCTTTTTTTCCATTTTTGTGTATTTCCAACGCCCAAACCTACGGTCATTAAGGCAATTTCGGTTTTGTTTTGGTCGGGTTCGTCTTGGGTATTCAATAATAACACACTTGATAAAGCTTCGCCATACTCGGCAGAATAACCTCCAGTAGAAAAAGAAATCCCGCTAAACAAAAACGGAGAAAAGCGTCCGCGAGTAGGCAAATTATTCGTGCTAGCGCCATAAGGCTGCGCCACTCGGATACCATCGACAAAAGTTTGTGTTTCATTGGCCTCGCCCCCACGAACGAACAATCGACCGTCTTCACCCACGTTTTGAGTTCCTGGCAAAGTTTGTAGCGCTGCAATAATATTTCCAGCAGAACCCGCTGTGGTGACAATATCTAAAGGCTTCAACACCGAAACACGAGCTTTGTCTCCCGACTCTAAAGTTCCAGCTGTAATCACCACCGCGTCTAAGGTGTTGACATTCTCTTTGAGGGTTATCGTTTTGTTTTTGTAATTGGCCACATCTATAACCAGAGTTGCTGTTTCGTGTATCAAAGAGCTTATGATTAGGGTCGCATTTCCTTTGACTGTGGTTTCGAATGAGAACAATCCTTTCTCATCGCTTGTGGCGCCATCATAAGTGCCTTCGATATAAATATTGGCGCTAACGACGGGCTTACCTTTTGGATCGATAACTTTTCCTGAAATGGTGTTTTGAGCAAAAGCAACACTACTCATCAAAACCAATAGGGCTACTAAAAAGAATTTGTGTGTGATTTTTTTGATACTTGTTTTCATTATACTGTTTGTTTTTTGATGAAGCAAATATCTTTCGGGATTATGGATTCTCTAAAAAGTAATGACCGAATTGTAGAAAAACGAGGCTGAATTGTAATTTAAATAAAATAGAAAATTCTCAATAAAAAAGTAATTCGATTCAAAAAAACGAACTATTGTTTCTAAAAAACACCAAACTGCGCTAATAATTCAACAAAAAATAAATATCAAAAATAATTTTATCCCAATAAAACCTTTTAATATTATATAAATGATAATAATGTTTAAAAGTGAAAAAGCGCTTTGGAAAATTTGTTTTAATTTATTTATGTTTGTGCCAAAATTGAAATTCATGAAGATGAGTAGAAAAAAATACACCCATGCAAATAGTAGAATTGCTCTACTATTTCTGTTTGTGTTTTTTAATTTCTTGCTTTATTCTGCTTTCAGTACGGTTTCCGTTTTTTCTTTTTCAAAGCTAGAAAAAGATTTTTATGCTCAAGTTCTAGCTAAAAAAGATCACTCAAAATATTCAAAAATTCATATTCCAAGTAGTGATATGGAGGAAGAATTTGAATATAGCGAAATTGAGATAGATCCATTTATAGAATCCCCTATTCATTTATTTGATTTTAACCTATCGAGCGGGACGTTCGTCACTGTTCAATCCAAATACCACAACAGCTATATCTACAAAAAAAGCTGTCTATTTCTGCTTTTTTGCAATTTAAAATACCATCTGGTTGATAACAAGCATTGAAAATTATTTTCGATTATTTGTTTATTAACCTAATAAAATACTTTCCTACTCTATTCCCAAGAGACTAACCTATCCTAATAGGTTTATCCAAACGTTTCTTTTTGACTAAGTGCCGAAGGTATTTTAGAAATATTTTAAAAAAAATGAAATCAACTTCTATCGTTTTTGATGAACATGAAGTACTTCATAGTCTAAAGCATTATTTGCCAGCACAAAACCCACTTAAGGATTTTGTTCACCACAACACACTTCATGCTTTTCAAGGTAAAACATTCTTTGAAGCCTTAGAGGAATCCTCTAAAATTTTTGGTTACAAAACTTTTTTACCATTAGCCAGTTTCAGAGAGCGTTATGCCAAAAATGAGATTAACCATGAAATTCTTGAACAAGTCATACGTTCAAAAAAGGGAGAAGATCAGCTTACAACATGGAAACATAATCTTCTTGAAAAAAACTATGACGAATCTATTTACCCTAGAATTGGTAGCTTGCGTGCTACATGGAAGAAAGAATACGCTATCAATCTAGAAAAATCAACTTATAGCATTTTATTCAAGGTTCTTTGTGGGTATCTCGATCAAGGAATTGCATTAACCACGTTTCCTGTACTTAAAGACAGCTTCTTGGCGTCTATCAAAGAACTCGACAAAAATAGTTCGATAGGTATACTCAAAACGAAACGCGCTAAAAGCATGCTCCAAAGAGGAGCCTCTATCGAAGAGTTGCTTTATATTATTGTTGGCGACCCTGCTTATTATGAGCACTATTTGTTTGACCAACAATTTGGTCATCCAGGTTGGAGTGGAATAGTTGCCACCATTGAAGGTAACCCCGCTTCATTGCTTGACAAACGTTCTATTTCTCTGAAAGAGTTGATTCAGTTCGAATTGTTACTTGAATTAGACAGCCTAGACCAAAAGTTCAATTCTATCTGGTCTCCTTTGAGTTTCAAAATCAATCAAAAACCAATTCCTTTGTTTGATGAAATAAAAAAAACAGAACTTTTCGAAACCTTATCGCTTTGGCAAGAGGCATTCGAGTGGACGTTTTATGACCAAGTTTTATCAGGAATCAAAAAAGTTGAAAAAGAAACGGCAACTGTTGAACCTTCTTTTCAAGGATTATTTTGTATGGATGATCGTGAATGTTCCTTCAGAAGACACATCGAACATTTAGACAATTCAGCAATCACATTTGGAACTCCAGCATTTTTCAATTTCGAATTCTTTTATCAGCCGGTTAATGGGCAATTTTTCACCAAACTTTGTCCTGCTCCTATGCAGCCTAAATACCTGATAAAAGAAGAAAAAAGAAAGAAAAAACAATCCAGAGATTTACACTATCATAAACAATCGCATTCGTTAGTTTTTGGCTGGATTATCAGTCAAACTCTTGGGTTTTCGGCTGCTTTAAAATTGTTTTTGAATATTTGGAAACCAACCTTAACTCCTGCAACTAGTGCTTCTTTCAAACATTTGAATAAAAAATCAAAATTAATCATTGAACATAATGAGAGTTTTGAGAATGTAGACGGACTTCAAGTAGGTTTTACCGTTGAAGAGATGGCTAACCGTATCGAAGGTTTATTAAAAAGTATTGGATTGGTGTCCGATTTTGCGCCAATAGTTTATATCGTAGGTCATGGAGCCACTAGTGTAAACAATACACACTATGCTGGTTATGATTGTGGGGCTTGTTGCGGAAGACCTAGTTCTGTCAATGCAAAAGTGGCTTCTTTTGCCGCTAATCATCCTGAAGTTCGTGAAATCCTGAAAAAACGTGGTATCCTTATTCCTGATACAACACAATTTTTACCTGCGTTGCATGACACCACAAGAGATGAGATTGCTTTTTATGATGAAGAAACGCTAACCGCTAGCAATAAAGAATTACATCAACAAAACGAAATTACTTTTGCAAAAGCCTTATCTAGAAATGCAAAAGAACGTTCTCGCCGATTTGACACTATAGATTCTACACAAAGTCTAGAAAAAGTGCATGAAAAAATCAAAAGACGTTCCGTTTCCCTTTTCGAACCTAGACCTGAATTAAATCATGCTACCAATGCTATGTGTATTGTAGGTCGTAGAAGTTTGTCTAAGCACTTGTTTCTAGACAGACGCTCGTTTATGAATTCTTACGACTATCAAGTGGATCCTACGGGGGATTATCTTGCTGGAATTCTTGGAGCTGTTGCTCCAGTAGGTGGAGGAATAAATCTAGAATATTACTTTTCAAAAGTAGACAACCAAAAGCTAGGTGCTGGTAGTAAACTTCCCCATAATGTTATGGGATTGATTGGAGTTGCCAATGGTATTGATGGAGATTTACGTTCGGGATTACCAAGTCAAATGATTGAGGTACACGATCCTATTCGTTTATTAATCATTGTGGAGCATTTTCCAGAAATAGCCAAATACGCTATTACTAAAAATCCTGCTACTTATGAATGGTTCAAAAATCAATGGGTTAAATTGATTGTGGTACATCCAGAAAATCATGAACTCTTCCATTTCATAGATGAAACCTTTGAATCCTACTCACCAATTCAGCAGGAGAACGCAAGTATTCATGACGAGTTAGCATTGGCAGAAGCCTCACAAGATAATCTTCCAATCTATATTCTAAAATAAAAATATCAGCTATGAATGAGATACTTCAATACTTTATATTACTTCCATTTATTGGATTTGTAATCAGCTTATTACTACCCGAAAAAAAAGAGTCAAGTATTTCTTGGTTGGCATTTGGTATCGTTTTTACACAATTTACAGGTATTACCATTTTTACCATCTTATGGATTCTAAATGGGAGCAAAACTTTAAACTTAGACGAGCTAACTATAGTTAAAACCGAGAACTACACCTTTTTCATCGACTTTTATTTTGATAAAATTTCGGCAGTATATTTACTAATTGGTGCTTTATTAACCTCAATGATTTCTACATACAGTAGGTACTATTTACATAGAGAAAAAGGATATAAACGTTTCTTTAATACTGTTCTTTTTTTCTTCTTTGGTTATAATTTGACTATTCTTTCTGGAAATTTCGAGACTTTATTCATTGGTTGGGAAATTATCGGAATTTCATCTTTTTTGCTTATAGCATTTTACAGAGAGCGTTATTTACCCGTAAAAAATGCCTTCAAAGTATATTCTCTATATCGCATTGGGGATGTTGGATTGATTTTAGCTATGTGGGCAAGTCATCATTTATTTCATGAGAATATAACGTTTGTTGAGCTAAACAATTATGCATTAGTCAACCATCATTTAGAGAGTCATACTTTTATTGGTTTCTTTATCGCATTCTGCTTGGCCTGTGCAGCAGCCGTAAAATCAGCTCAAATCCCTTTTTCGAGTTGGTTACCGAGAGCAATGGAAGGACCAACACCATCTAGTGCTATTTTTTATGGTTCGTTATCTGTGCATTTAGGTATTTTTTTAATGCTAAGAACCTATCCTTTTTGGGAACACCAAATCATTGTAAGGGTTGCCATTGGCATCATGGGAATAACAACCAGTATCATTACTTCCATGATTGGCAAAGTACAATCGAATGTAAAAAGCCAAATCGCTTACAGCTCCATTTCCCAGATTGGATTGATATTCATCGAAATTGCTTTAGGATTAGACAATCTAGCCTTACTTCATTTTACAGGTAATGCTTTATTACGTACTTATCAATTACTAGTGTCTCCATCAGTAGTAAGCTATTTGATTCGTGATCAATTTTACAATTTTGTAGCTGTAGAAGAAAAAACAAATCATTGGTTTTCGAAACGCTTACGCAATTCTATGTATGTACTTAGCTTAAAAGAATTTAACGTTGAAAATATTCAAAGTGCTTTTTTATGGAGACCGCTACGAGCTTTGGGTAAATCGTTGGATTTTCTGAATTTAAAAAGAGTATATCTTATCTTCTTACCGCTATACTCAATAGGGACTTTAATTTATGTTTTTAAGGAGAGTGTACCAACTGAAATCATTGATAGCATCCCTAATTTATTTGCGTTTTTTGGTTTTGTCTTTGTATTAAAATCATTTTCTGAGCGTAAAACACCTTTCTTGGCTTGGACTTTAATCGTTTTGAGTCATTTTTGGATAGCAATGGCGATTCTTTTCAATGAAAAAGTAACAGCTAACGAACTTGTTATGTACCTGTCTGGAATAACTATTTCAGGAATAGTAGGCTATATTGCCCTGTTACAACTAAAAAAATTAGAAAAACGTATTTTGATTAATCAATATTTAGGACACGCCTATGATCACCCAACATTTGCTATATTCTTTTTGATTGCGGCACTAGGTGTTACAGGTTTTCCAATCACTTCAACTTTTATAGGTGAAGATCTCTTATTTAGTCATATTGAAAGCAATCAATACCTTTTAGCTTTTCTTATTTCTTCTTGTTTCGTTGTTTCAGGTATAGCTGGCATACGTGTATATGCTCGATTATTCTTGGGACCTCACGTAAAGACCAATCATGAATTGCCGTACAAATCGTCATAACCAACTTTCATAACCAACTTAATTATCAAAAAAATGTCAGTAAAAAATAAACTAAATATACCTGCAGATGGAATTGCAGGATTAAAAGAGAATTTTAAAACAGATGCAATTTCTGGTTTCATTGTATTTTTATTAGCGCTACCACTAAGTTTAGGTATTGCCAAAGCGTCTGAATTCCCTCCTATCATGGGACTTTTAACTGCCATCATTGGGGGGTTAGTAGTAAGTTTGATGATGGGTTCAAAATTGACCATCAAAGGACCAGCCGCTGGACTAATTGTAATTGTTGCTGGTGCTGTGGCTGAATTTGGTCAAGGAGACCCAGTATTAGGCTGGAAACTTGCCTTGGGCGCTATGGCAGTTGCTGGAGTAATTCAAATCCTTTTTGGAGTTTTGAAATTGGGTAAACTAGCCGATTTTTTCCCTCTTTCCGCTATCCACGGGATGCTTGCCGCCATTGGTATAATCATTATAGCCAAACAATTCCCAGTCTTACTTAATGACGATCCAAGTTTAGCCAAAGGAAAAGGACCTTTAGAACTGATTGCTAACATTCCAAATTTCATCATGAATCTAGATCCAAAAGCTACATTCATAGGTGTTGTTAGTTTAGCCATAATGTTAGGATGGCCTTACATCAAAAACAAAACAATCAAAATGATTCCGGCTCCATTGGTAGTCTTGCTTTTCGCAATTCCGTGTGAATTGTTCATGCATTTCAAAGAAACAGAACCAGCATATTCTTTAGTAAAAATTGGTAATTTCGTTGATAACATCAATATTAACATCAGTTTTGATGGTATTTCTCAAACAGGTTTATTCATAAAATATGTAATCATGTTTGCATTAGTTGGCACTATTGAATCTTTACTTACTGTAAAAGCTATCGATTTAATGGACCCTTACAAAAGAAAATCAAACATGAATCAAGATTTGATTGCTGTAGGTATAGGAAATACAATTGCTGCAGTTTTTGGCGGTTTACCAATGATTTCTGAAGTAGCTCGTTCTTCTTCAAATGTAAATAATGGAGCTAAAACTCGTTGGGCTAACTTTTTTCATGGTTTCTTTATCTTATTATTTGTGCTTTTGGCAGCTCCAATTCTAGAAATGATTCCAAATGCAGCTTTGGCAGCCATGCTAATTACAGTAGGAATTAAATTAACTCACCCAAGAGAATTTATCCATACTTTAAACATAGGTAAAGAACAATTAGCCATTTTCTTAATTACTATTTTCTTTACTCTTCATGAAGATTTATTGGTAGGAATTGGAGCGGGGATTTTATTAAAAATCTTCTTCCACTTAATTCATGGTGCTCCAATTAGTTCTTTATTCAAAGCCACTGCTTCGGTTTCCTCAAACGGCGATGATTATTTAGTCGAGGTAGAAAAGTCGGCTATCTTTAGTAACTTTTTGGGAATCAAAAGCAGATTAGAAGCACTACCATCTGCTATGAATGTAACCATCGATTTTACAAAAACAAAACTAGTAGATCACTCGGTTATGGAAAACCTTCATCATTTTGAAAATGAATATGTAGCAAAAGGCGGAAAAGTAACCATAATTGGTTTAGATGATCACATCACATTCTCAGATCACAAATTGTCTTCTAGAATAAAAGGTCAAAAATAATTGTATTAAGTCGTTTGATTTTAGTTAGTGTTGCGACTGTACTTCCCGCAAGAAAATACTTGTGGGAGTACTACTCGCATTCCTATATTCAAGAATATCTTCACTTTATAAAAATGAAAAAAAAAGTAATATTCCCAATACTATTAATGTCCCTTTTCCTGAATTTTACTGAAGCTTCTGCTCAAGTAAAATCTCAGAATAATGACATTTGGTTCCATTATTTTGGTAAAAATATGCTTACCAAAAAGACGTCTTTTTCATTTGAAACCGTAATGCGCTATGCTAATGGCTTTAGCGAAAAACAACAATGGTTTGTTCGTCCATCTATAGATTACCAGTTTACCAAGAGATTTATGGGAAGCCTTGGTTACTCGCACTACAACACTTATTCTTATGGTGATCCTGCGATGAACAAAATTAGCATTCCCGAAAATCATGTTTGGATACAAGGTACTTACACCATTGTTTCTGGGGATTTTAAATTTGTCAATCGTTTAAGAGATGAATTTAGATATGTTGGCGTTGCCGTTGGACAAAAAGATCCCGTATCTGGTCAAACAGAATATTCTATAGACCATTATGATTACAGAAACCGCCTTCGTTATCTTTTCTTAGCCAACTATAATTTGACAAAAAAAGACGACAAGGTAAAACTCTTTACTTTTGTTGGTGATGAAGTTTTTATGAATATTGGTAGTAATGCAGGAGCTACCTTTTTAAATCAAAATAGAATTATTGGCGGTTTTGGATACAATATCAATACGCATCATCAAATTCAACTATCCTATATTCATCAACATATTTGGAATTTTAAGAATACGATTCAAGAAGATAATCCGACCTTGAGAATATCCTATATTACCAATTTTAACTTATAACGCTAGTTATCGAATATCAATTTAAAAAATACCCACTAAAAAAAGGAAAACAGCAAGATCTAACTCACAAAAAAACATCTATCAATATGCTAAGCTAATATAATCTCAATTCCGTATTAGGTTCGAAACAAAACTGAATTACTCAATAAAAACAAGAACTTACCGCCATTTTTTCAAGAATCAAATAAAACGGAAGAACCAAAATTTAAGTGTTCCTATTGTATTAATTGAAGGATTCCTTTTGAAATCGTCGTCTAATTTAGTTATGATGAAAAAATGACATCATCAAAATTCAAAAACAAACAAATGCAGTTCTTTCCAATGAATCAAATTTTTTATAATTAAAACAGTTTCCAAACAATGTCGCATTGGTAATTTTCAATAAAAAAGTACAACTTAGCGTTCAGCAATAATAGCTTCATTTTTATACCAAGTACCAATTTGTAAAATAGAATCCATACTTTTGCAAGCCAAAATAAAATTACCAGCACTCCGAAATTGAGTTAAATTTTTTATGAATCATTGGAAAGTTTTTTTTATTATTTCCAATCATTACATAAAAAAAGATGTAAAATATGTCATTAAAAAACAATCTTAAACTACCTGCGGATGGAATTGCAGGATTAAAAGAAAACTTTAAAACAGATGCCATTTCTGGTTTCATTGTGTTTTTATTAGCCTTGCCTTTAAGTTTAGGTATTGCCAAAGCGTCTGAATTCCCTCCTATTATGGGACTTTTAACCGCCATTATTGGAGGGCTACTAGTTAGTTTGATGATGGGTTCAAGGCTCACCATCAAAGGACCCGCCGCCGGCTTAATTGTGATTGTAGCAGGTGCTGTGGCTGAATTTGGAAAAGGAGACCCAGTAATGGGCTGGAAATTAGCATTAGGCGCTATGGTTGTTGCTGGTGTAATCCAAATTCTATTTGGATTACTAAAATTAGGCAAACTAGCAGATTTCTTTCCTCTATCTGCCATTCATGGAATGCTTGCTGCCATAGGAATTATCATCATTGTGAAACAAATTCCTGTGTTACTAAACGACAATCCAATTTTATTCAAAGGAAAAGGACCGTTAGAATTGATTGCCAATATTCCTAATTTCATATTGAATTTAGACCCCAAAGCTTCCTTTATCGGTATCGTAAGTTTAACAATCATGCTTGGTTGGCCATTTATCAAAAACAAAACAATTAAAATGATTCCGGCTCCATTGGTCGTATTGCTTTTTGCAATTCCTTGCGAATTATTAATGCAATTCAAAGAAACCGAACCTGCCTATTCCTTGGTAAAAATTGGAAGTTTAATAGACAACCTTCATGTCAATGTAAGCTTCGAAGGTTTTAACCAAACCGGATTGTTTGTTAAATATGTAATCATGTTTGCATTGGTTGGATCGATTGAATCGTTACTTACGGTCAAAGCGATTGATTTGATGGATCCATTTAAACGAAGATCAAATATGAATAAAGATTTGATTGCTGTCGGGATTGGGAATACCATTGCTGCTATTTTTGGTGGATTACCCATGATTTCAGAAGTGGCACGTTCTTCCTCTAATGTCAATAATGGAGCAAAAACACGTTGGGCCAACTTCTTTCATGGTTTCTTTATCTTGATTTTTGTGCTTTTGGCAGCTCCTATTCTTGAATTAATTCCAAATGCTGCCTTAGCTGCTATGTTAATCACCGTAGGAATCAAATTAACACATCCTAGAGAATTTATCAATACGTTCAAAATTGGCAAAGAGCAATTGGCTATTTTCTTGGCGACCATCTTTTTCACACTTTTTGAAGATTTGTTGGTCGGAATCGCTGTTGGAATTTTATTAAAAATCATCCTTCATTTGCGCGATGGTGCGCCAATAAAATCTTTATTCAAAGCTACTGCATCAGTGTCTTCCAATGGAAATGACTATTTGATTGAAGTAGAAGAATCTGCTATTTTCAGCAATTTCTTAGGTATAAAAAGTAGACTTGAAGCTATTCCAGCTGCGATGAATGTGACTATCGACTTTGCTAAAACAAAACTAGTAGATGATGATGTAATGGAAAACATTCAACAATTCAAGCATAAATACGCACTAAAGGGTGGCAAGGTTACTATAATTGGGTTCGAAAATCATACACCTCTTTCAGACCACAAACTGTCTTCTAGAAAAAGAAATTAACTACTTTTTTGGTAGTTTTTTGATTGCATTTTATTGTACTTTATAGTAAAAAGTTGATACCTTTGAACCAATAACTTTTAAACAATAACCATGAAATCTTTAAAATTCTTACCTGTTTTGTTCTTCTTTTTGGTGGTTTCCAATTTGTCTGCACAAACTACTTTTGAAAAATGGCCTGCTATCAAAACCTTTCACGGGGTAATGTCACAAACTTTTCACCCAGCAGAAGAAGGTGATTTTAATCCTATTAAAACGCGTTCTGCAGAAATGGTTCAAAAAGCTGATGCGTTGTCAAAAGAAGCTATCCCAGCCGAATTCAAAACACCAGCCATCTTAGCTTCTATCAAAAAATTGCAAGAAGGTGCCAAAGGTTTGGACAAACTAGTAAAAGCCAAAGGTTCAGACGAAGCTACCCTAAAATCATTGACTGCCTTGCACGATGTATTCCATGAAATCGTAGGTTTGTGTTCTGAAGAAAAGCATTAATCTCTCAAAATCTAACTTATAAAAGCTGTCTATTTTAGACAGCTTTTTTTTATTTGTACAACTTTTGAAAATAAAATCTTTTCAACAAAATAAAATTGCAAAACAGTTTTCTAAAATTAAATTTTACCTTTGACGTTTCAACAAAAACAAAAATTATGGTTTATAAATTTAGGGTTATTCTAGATGCCGAAGAAGACATTTTTAGAGACATAGCGATACGTTCTGAAGATAATTTAGAAGATTTACACAACGCTATTTTTAATGCATTTGGCTTTGATGGTATGGAAGTAGCTTCCTTTTATACCTGTGATGAAACTTGGAATCAAGAAGATGAAATTCCTTTGTTTGATACGGGAGATGTTCCTGGCGAACAACGTACCATGAGCGATTACGCTTTATCGGATATCCTTGATGAAGCCAATACCAAAATCATCTATGTGTACGATTTCATCAACATGTGGACGTTCTTGGTTGAATTAGCCGCTATAGAAGAACCAGTTGCTGGTGGTACCTATCCAGAAACCTTATTCTCTCACGGTATTATGCCTGCAGAAGCCGGTGAAAAAAACTTTGAAGCCGATATGAATGACGACATCTACGGCGAATTCGAAGACGATCTTGACGAAGACGACCTAGACATGTTTAGCGGTGACGATAGCTTCGAAGACTACGGATTCGAGGAGAATTGGAACTAAGAGTTTAATTGTTCTGTAAAGGTTTAATGTTGTTTAAGATTGTTTAAAAGTTAAAACTATCTGATATGGCTACTATAAAAAGATTTGAAGATTTAGAAATTTGGCAAGACGCTAGAAGACTTTCAAAAGAAATCATTTTTATATCTAAAAACACCGATTTAAACAAAGATTTTAAATTTAATGCTCAAATAAAAGATTCCTCGGGATCTGTTATGGATAACATTGCTGAAGGATTTGAAAGAAATGGAAATATAGAATTCCGTCAATTTCTGTCAATAGCAAAAGGATCTGCCGGAGAGACTCGCTCTCAATTGTATAGAGTATTTGACAATGATTATATAAATGAAGAAAAATTAAACTATTTAGTCATTGAATATGAAAAATTGAGTGTTAAAATCCATAATTTCATTACATACCTAAACAAAAAAGACTTTAAAGGAACAAAATTCATAGACGAACATTCCCAAAACCACAATAAACTTTAAACTATTAAACACCTTCAAAAGTTAAACAATTTTAAACCTTTAAACAACTTTAAACGTTAAACAACATTAAACAATTTCAAACTTTTAAACAACCTTAAACCTTCATCCTTCCTTAATGATCAACTTATTCAACACCCACATCGAAACGCTTTCCATACATCGTGTTGGAAACAAGAGTCGTAATGAAGCGATCTTCTTATCAGAACAACCTTTTAACCTCAACGATGAAATTGTTCCGTTGATTAAAGAATTCTTCTTGAAACCTTTCAGAGAAAAAGAAGAAAATTACTTTCAATTTGCACACGAAGTAGATTTGGATTACAACGATATGTTCAAATTTGCCACTCAAATTTTTGATAATCCAGGCAGTTTACACGAAGTTTCTAAGCAAATTACACAACACTTGTTCGAGCAATCCAATCATCCGCACATCAAGAATGGCGAGGTGTATGTGGCGCACTTGACCAACGTATCGATAGACAATAACATAGTAGACGCTATAGGTGTTTTTAAAAGCGAAATACAATCCGACTTTTTACAATTTGAGGAAAAAGAAACGCACTTAGAGATGATTCTGCAACATGGCGTTAGCTTGAACAAACTCGACAAAGGTTGTTTAATCTTTAACCACAAAAAAGAAGAAGGTTACAAAATATTAACAGTAGACAGCAATCGTTATGATGCGCGCTACTGGTTGGAGCATTTCTTATCTGTAGATGCTTTTGAGGACGAAAACTTCATCACCAAAAAGTATTTGAAATTTTGTCAAAACTTTGCCAAAGATGTTGTTTTTCCTGCCGAAGACAAAAAAGAAGAAGTGATGTTCATGAACCGCTCGGTGAATTATTTTGCTAAAAATGACCAATTTGAAGAATCGAATTTCTTGAACGAGGTTATTGATAATCCCGATTTGATTCCTGAATTCAAAAACTATAAAGTAGACAAAGGAGAGAAATACAGCATCGAAGATGTGACCTCCTTCCCTATTGCCAATGCTGCCGTTTCGGACGCTAGAAAATCCATCAAAAACGTGATTAATCTGGATACGCATATCCAAATCAAAATGGATTTTATCAATCCAGAAAGTGCCGAAAAATTTGTAGAAAAAGGCTGGGACGAAGAAAAACAAATGTATTACTACCTAGTATATTTCAACAAAGAAGAGAAAAACTAGCTTTTTTTCAGACTTCAAAAGTACTATCCTCAATTGCCCCGTGCAGTTGAGGATTTTTTTTGAGCCATAGCACACAAAGATTGCGTAAATTTGCATTCTTAAGCCTACGCAGATGAAAAGCATTACACTCAAAGAAAGTCCTTTCAAAACGCTCATTTCGTTTCATAAACTCATCGAATCTTTAGAAGAAATTGCGCAATCCAGTGTGGATTACCGTTCCAACTATGCCAAAGCCTTACTCAAAGAAATCGAAGCTTTTCCTGAATTTAGAGACGGAATCGAGGATTTGAGCTTAATTGAGAACAACGAAGCCTTAGTACGCAATTTACTCGCCGACTTGTTTCCTACCGCTTTAACCCACAACGAAATCAAAGCGGTGGCTATTCCTTTTCAAAATCTGACCTTCAATTATACCGAACGTTTCAAAAAAATACTTCAGCACCAAGGATTTTCGCCAGAATTCTCGATAAGAGATGTAGACGACGACCAATTGTATATTATGAATTGCGCCTTGATTCTTAATGAATTCTACGGTCAAAAAATCAATTTCAACAAACCTTTGTTTTTTGATATCCAAGACCAAAACGGTATCATGAATCATTATCGCATTTTGTACAATGCCGATTTTGTGGAAATCATTCCTACCGAGAAATCCTTGACTTTAACCCAAGAAGAAGTGCACGAATTGCTCGACAATTATGACAATATCGACCTTTGGAAAGCCAAATTCCCTAAAGAAAGCTGGATTCTCAAAGGCTTTGGAATTGTTTCTTTGTATGATGCCACGACCGAAAGCGCCATTTCGAATTTAAAAAGTAACCTTTTGAAGTCCGAAATCGAAAAGGCTGAATATGTTGATGAATTTGAAACCATTTTTCGTTCCGTGTTTCGAATTCCTGAGCTTAGAGTGGGTTTCATTTTGTACAATCAAGAAGAAAACACCTTTGTCAAACCGCCTTATTCTGATGAGACCTTGTCGAGCTATTTACTTTTCAACGAGCAAGAATTGAGTTGTTCCGACTCGCTGTTTAGCTGTTGTTTCGAAGAAGCCATCGCAGAAAAAAAATCGCTCATTATTGCTGATGTAGACCAATATTTACTGCAAACAGAAAATAAAGCCTTGTGCGAACATTTGCTTTCGCAAGGCATCAAAAGTGCGGTGTTTTCGCCTGTCATCAAAAACAATGTGTTGCTGGGTGTAATTGAACTCGTGGCGCCAACGGCTAGAGTGCTCAACAGCCTCAATGCCGAAAAACTCGATTTGATTATTCCTTATTTAGTCGACACTATAGAACGTCACAATACCGATATTTTGCATCAGGTCGAAGCGGTGATACAACGTGAGTATACCGCCATTCACCCAAGCGTTTATTGGAAATTCCGAAAAGAAGCCTACAAATACATTCAAACCAACAGTTTCAATAAAGAGTACATTTTCAAGGAAATTGTCTTCAAAGAAGTCTTTCCGCTTTATGGTCAAATCGACATCAAAGGCTCTTCCGTTCACCGTAACGAGGTAGTTAAAGAAGATTTAAAAAACCAATTAAAAACCTTGTTGGACATTTTTTCGAACCAAAAATCCAATCAGCATTTGTTGTTGCTCGAGCAACGCCAATTCGAATTGCAGTCGTTCTACAACGAACTCGACGCGCCGCTCAAAGCCGACTCGGAACAGCTGATTCAGAATTACATCGAAAATGAAATTCACCCCATTTTGAGAAACACCAAAATGGATTTTGATACCGAAAAAGTAGAAAACAGCTATTTTGCGAGTTTGGACCCCAAAACGGGATTGTTTTACCACGCCCGCAAAAAGTTCGATAACGCTATGTCGATTATCAACAAAAAACTGGCCGCCGTGCTTGACAAAAAACAAGTCGAAGCACAGCAAATTTACCCGCATTACTACGAACGCTTCAAAACCGATGGCGTAGAACACAACCTGTACATTGGCACCAGCATTGCGCCCACCCGAAGTTTCGACATGATGTATTTGCACAATTTGCGCCTTTGGCAATTGCAAACCCTTTGCGAAATGGAGCTGGAGCACCACCAACTCAAAGCCACTTTGCCGTATGAACTCGATGTCACCTCGCTGATTTTGGTCTTTAGTTCCCCGCTTTCAATTCGTTTTCGCATGGACGAAAAACGTTTTGATGTAGACGGCACCTACAATGCCCGTTACGAAGTGGTCAAAAAACGCATCGACAAAGCCCATATCAAAGGCACCCAAGAGCGCATCACCCAAAAAGAAAAAATCACCATTGTGTACTCGCACAACAACGAAGAGCAAGAGTACCTCAAATACATCAAGTACCTACAATTCAAGAACATCCTTGAGCCAACCGTAGAGCAATTCGAAATCGAAGATTTACAAGGCGTTTCGGGTTTGCGCGCCCTACGCGTCAAGGTCAAAAACACCACCGAGAGCGACACTCCCACCAAAACCTATACCTACCAAGAACTACTCGACGAAATCAAGTAATTTTAGGCAACATACCTCATCCGCATTTATTTATTTTGGGCATGTCCCCCGCCAGACGTTTGGATTTCCACCACAACCAAAGACCTAGCGGGCGTCGGGCTGTACGCTATATCTCTTGGGGCGAACCCCGCCCCAAGAGGATGCCGCTCCCATCCCTCATGCGAAGATAGAAGTACGAAATTAGAAGTTAGAAGTTCAAAAAAGACAAATGGAAAATAGCAAAACAGAAGGGTATATTTCAGAAAATATTTCTATTTTTTGAAGGAAAAGGAATATATTTGAGGAAGGAAAAAAAGTCTGACTACAGTCAAACTTATCTTTGCAATTTATATGCGATAGGTCTGATTTTATAAGACCTAAATGCTAGTTGGACGTCAGGCTAAAAAATAACTACCTCGACAATATTTTTGTCAAACACAGCTTTGTGTTGTGATTTTTTCACTACATTTGACCATTAAAAGCAATAAGATTATGCTAATTAGATTTACGGTCGAGAATTTTTTGTCTTTCAGAGATAAAGAAATATTTTCATTAATACCAGGAAAAGGAACACTCAAGCCTCAACATAAAACTAAACCTGTTAAAGGAACATCTGTTTTAAAAACCGCTGTAGTTTTTGGAGCAAATGCTTCAGGCAAATCTAACTTAATTAAAGCAATCGAGTTTGGAAAAAGACTAGTTTTAAAAGGATCTAAAGCAGAGCAACCAATAACTTTTGACTTCTTCAAGCTCGATACAAAAACCACTAGCAAAAATTCCAAAATCGAATATGAAATCCAACATAAGAATAAAAATTATGCTTATGGGTTTATATTCAATTCCAAAGAAATTGTCGAAGAATGGTTATTTGAAATTAATAAAAAATCAGAAACTAAGATTTTTGAACGTATAAATTCAAACCAGTTTAATATTGATTTTCTAAAGAAAAAAAACAAGAAAGAAGAAATTCAGTTTATTGAATTTACAGCAAAAGGGACTCCGAGAAATCAATTATTTTTAACACAAATACGAAATACAAATGTTACTGAAAATGTAAGCGATATTTCAGACATTCTAAATGTCATTGATTGGTTTCAGAATGCTCTTACTGTTATTTACCCAAATTCAAAAAACATAGGAAAAAAATTTGAGCTACTTGAAAATACAGATTTGCAAAAATTATTTACAGAAATGCTTGATTATTTTGATACAGGTATTGACGGTATAGAATTTAATGAAATTGATTTTAATAAAATTGAAGTCCCCGAAGAAGTAAAGGAAGATATTAAAAATGACTTATTTGGAGATAAGAGTGAAAAAAAGAGTGCTTTTCTATCAAACCCTCAAGACGACAAATACTATATAATTTCAAAAGGCGTAGATAATCAAGTAGAAGCAAAACTCCTTAAAACAAAACATAAGGTAATAGGTGGAACATTTGAGCTATTTGATTTAAAAGACGAATCAGATGGAACTAGGAGGATAATGGATTTAATTCCCTTAATTATTGATTTTTTCAAGGGAGATAATGTATTTATTGTCGATGAAATGGAACGTAGCTTACATCCCAATTTAATTTATGATTTATTTGACTTTTTCTTGTCTAAATGTGAAAATATTAGTAGCCAATTCATTGTTGCCAGTCACGAATCAACTCTATTGACACAAAAATTACTTCGTAAAGATGAAATTTGGTTTACCGTTAAAGACAAACACGGTGTAAGTCATTTACACTCATTGGAGGATTACAATATTAGATTTGATAAAGAAGTAAGAAGAGATTATTTGCTAGGCAGATATAAAGGAGTTCCAAAACTTGGTAACAGAAATGAATTAACCGTTTTGCCATTTAAAAACGATTAATTATGCCAAGAGAACCAATTCCATTAATTAGACAGGGCGGTTTTGTTGATGCCGAAAAATTATTTGTCCTTTCATATGAAGGAACCGTGACTGAAAAAAAATATTTTCAAGATTTTAGAGCTTCCAAGTATTTTAATAATAATGGTTTAATTGAGATTGTACCCCTAAAAAAACCTAAAGACAAGGGCTCAGATCCTTTTAGTGTTAAAAATTTACTTAAAGAAGCAAAGAAAGAATATGGATTCAAGGCAACAGATGAGTTTTGGTTAGTTATTGACAGGGACGACTGGGAAAAGGTACACAAATTAAATTTTGATGATTTAGTTATTGAATGTAATAACGAAAAGAATTTTTACTTAGGGATGAGCAATCCATGTTTTGAAATATGGTTGATTTTACACTTAAAAGAATTATCCGAATTCACTCAAGAAGAACAGAATTTAATTTTTGAAAATGCAAAAGTGAGCAAATCAAAAAATCACATAGATATTGTTGTTGGACAACTTCAAGGTGATAACAGAGGATACAACAAAAGACCTAATCCAAATATATACCTTCCTAAAACTAAAATTGCAATTGAAAGAGCAAAATCAATTGATAATTTGGAAGAAAATTACCCAAAATCACTTGGTACGCATTTATACAAATTAATTGAAAAGCTAATTGACAATGAAAGCCCGAACGCCTAACACACGCTACAAGCAAGCTGGGCAATTGGTTTAATTTGAAAATAGTTTGTGCCCACTACCCAAAATCTAACAAATTCATCACACCCGCTCTGCAAATGTCTCCGACTTCGCAGTATTGTTGTTCTAGAAACTTATGCGCAATTTAACCTAACAAAATAGCAACTTAACTAGTAAAAAATGATTGGAATAGCGATACTTTTTATAATTCTCGGCCTCTTAATTAAATACAGAAAAATGTATTTTTTAATTGCTGGCTATAACACTATGTCAAAAGAAGAAAAAGAAAAGATTGACATCCAAGGAATTGCCACTTTATATAGAAATGTGCTGTTTGGAATGGCTTTAACGATTATAGTTGGGTATTTTATCGCAAAAAAGTTTGAAAATTCAACTATTGAAAACATTGCGTTTTTTGCGGCAATTGCAATCGGTGTACCTTATTTATTGATTGCCTCAAATTCAAAAAAGTATAAAATTCGTTCCTAAAGATTAACTATTTCGGTACTCCCACTCAGCAAATGTCTTCGCACTAGTTCCAGAACGTTACAACTATTTACACACGTTGACATATAAACGAAATATCAAAATCCTTAAAAAGAATTGCATAAATATGGAAATTTTAACCACAACTATTACATTCGTTTTATTGATAACCCTAATTGTATCTCCTTCATTTTTAATTATTGGAATAAATAAACTGAATCTGAAAAATAATTTTATCTTTTATATCATTTTTGGAATCCTTATAACTTCAATTTTGACTTTTACTTTAGCATGGTGGTCGCATTTGAAAGATGAAATGCTTCTATCTCATTATGGCTATGATTTTGATGCAATGAATGATGTTCAACGATATAAAAATGTAAGTAAAGAAAACTTTGATAGAGTAAAAGAATTAAGAATAAGTATGATGGGAATTGGTTGGCCTTTAAAAGCTTTTATGGCATATAGTATTTACTTACCCTATCTGCTAATTGTATATAGTGTAACTTATTTTTACAAAAAAAATAAAACTAAAAAAGAACAAGTCCATTCCCCAAAGTCTAACTAATTCGGCACTCACGCTCTGCGAATGTCTCCGACTTTGCAGTATTGTAGTTTCGTTAGAATCCAAACCCGCTGTAAGAAATGCTTAGACCGCACGTTGAAAGAACAAGACGATTTTGTATATTTGAACCTATGAACTTTATTAGTCAAAATATTGAACTTATTAATGCGCTTTGTAAATCACACAAAGTAAAGCGTTTATACGCGTTTGGTTCTGTGTTAACTGACAAATTTAATGACCAAAGTGATATCGATTTAATCGTCGATTTTAGTGACATCCAATTGCTTGATTACGCCGACAACTATTTTGACTTTAAATTTTCTCTTGAAGACATTCTAAAAAGACCCGTGGATTTATTGGAAGAAAAAGCGATAAAAAACCCTTACTTCAAAAAGGCTATCGAAAAAAATAAGCAATTGATTTATGGATAATTATATTTACGCTTGGCTTTATGATATAAAAACTTCAATAGAAGAAGTTGAAAGTTATTTTCCATCAGGTAAAGTTTTTCAACATTATCATCAAGATTTAAAAACTAAACGCGCAGTTGAGAGAAATATTGAAATTATTGGAGAAGCAATGAGTAGAATTTTGAAAGTTGAACCACAAATTCAAATTTCAAACTCAAGAAAAATAGTTGATGCACGAAACAAAATAATTCATGGATACGATGAAATTTCCGACGACGTAATTTGGGGAATCGTAGTCAACAATCTTCCAATCTTAAAAAGTGAAGTAGAAATTTTATTGCCGCACAACGAAGAGTAGCTAGTTCATTATTTGTGCACTGCAAATATCTCCCGCTCCCCAAAGCCTAACTAATTCGGCGCTCCAACTCTGAGAATTTATCCAACCCCGCTCTGCGAATGTCTCCGACTTCGCAGTATTGTAGTTTCGTTTTGTAATCCACAGATATGTCAAAATCTCCTTACTCGTATCTTTTTGAGTAACGAATTGCTAAGCGAAATCATTAAAAAATTGAGGTAGCAAACTTAAAGAATACAAACTATTGGCTTTCGTAAAAATAAGAAAGTACGTTGGTTTTGATTTTGAGATAATTTGGCAAATCAGAATAATGGTTTTATTTTAGACCCGAACTACTTGCCAATCAAAACCATTATAGAATGAAAAAAATTATTGGTGCATGTCTAGCCTTATGCTTTATAGGGTGTCTCCCTAAAGCCCCTAGTTACCCCTTTCAACCTTCAGAAACTTTGAACAAAGAAGCGCTTACCATTTCTGACAATTTAGAAACTTACATTAAAAAATGGTATGCAGGAAAAGCACCTGCAGAACTACCCAAAGATCTTTTACCTCGTGGGTATGACTTCAACCGGTTTCAAAATTTCCGTTTGGTTAAGCCCAAAGATTTAGACCCCAAACAAATCTGGGTACAAAGAAAGGCGCATCCCATTGCTTTCGATAAATTGTATGGAAGTTTCCCTGATCCTAACTGCACTTATCTATTGGCTCCAGTGTTATACGCCCCTTTTGGAGCAAAACTGATGATTCAAGGTGAATTTCCGCATTGTCGCTTTTTTGATATCCAAGTCACACCAGCCTTGGATACAAGAGAATATCGCTATGATAAATGATCAGGTAAAGGAGAAGTTGCCATAGTGGATGCAGATATTGATCCACTTCCGGGACATATCAACCCGTTTCGTGTAGGAGCTAATCGTAATGCTGAAAAAAGAAGCTACGAAGTAATATACAAGATGAGTCTTGGCAATCCAGCAGCACTTGGTAAAGCCCACAATCCTCCGTACAGAGAAAAAGGCAATGTGCGTCATGGCAGTGCCATACAACTTCAAGGTCCGTGGGGTTTGGATACAAAAAGTGGGCACGGAAGAGGAATCTGGGATTTTGGTGATGTTTGGATCAGGTATTATGCTGTAGACCACGCTTATTACCCAGAAGCTGGTGTTGAATTTCCTAAAATGTATTTTGAGTTACCATCAGGAGAACAGTTTTTTATTGTCGCTGATTTTGAAAACCTAATTAAGACCTCTGAAGAAACTATGAGCAATCGTGTAATTGGAAACCGAGACCCCTCTAGTTACAATGGAAAAGAAGTAGGTTGGGATAAACAATATGGCATTTTTTTACAATTAGCTACAGGAGGATCAAAAGCGCTCTACAAAGAAAAATCATCCGATAAAGAATATGTAAGAAAACTTGATTTAGGTGTAAATGGAAGGGGTGAAAATCAACCTAAACCAGCCTCCTATGAACCCCATGCTACTGGATGTAATTATACTGGATATTTGACCTCAGGAATCTCTATCAAAAAGGGGAAAATTTTTGTGCTAACGGGCAAATTACCTACATTTCCAGATACTCGAAAAGGAGCATTAACCATGAAAGCCGCTCAATGCCGCTATTGGTCAGTGACCACCTACGATGCTGATTTCCCTTTTTCAAAAGTAAAAGGACTTGAAAATACTTGTGTAATGGACGACGAATTGGTTTTAGATGAACATAGAAATTACATCATAGTATATTCGCGAAAAGAAGACCGACCTGCGAATGCAACAGCAGAAAATGGTATTACTTGGGTAGATTGGGGAAACACAGGTACTCAAGCGTTTACAATAAGATGGATTTCTGTTAGCCCTGAATGGTCATTTGAACTCACTCCAAACGAAAGTAATTTACCATGGTCCAAAACTACTTGGTCTGGAACAAAATATGATTCTTCAATCATAGGTAAAAACCAAAGAGGTTTCTTGAAAGAATATCACCCTTTACGTCATTATATGAGCAAAGAAACATTCGAAAAACTCGACAGAAATAGGTTTAAAGATGAAAAAATAATATGGGAATAGTTTCAAATAACACCAAATAAATCAAGCCAATTCCTCATAAACGTTCTGCGAACGACTCCGACGTGCAGCATTGTTATTTAGTTTTGTAATCGGTATTAGTATCAAAAGTCTGCTGACTTGTATCGTTTTACGCAAGGAATTTATTTTAGATTTTAAAACATAACATCTTAAATTCTAAACAGATAAATAAAAACTAAAAGACTTTTAGTAGCTTTACATATCACAAAAAGATGCAAAAAATACGAAATCGTAAGACTTCGAATTCCTATAGTACCCGCTATACTTCCAAACCGGTAGCGATAAACGTAAAAGGCCGTGATTATAAACAGGTAAACAATTTTAATTTTCAATTGTTATGAAACAAAGAGAAAAATCACTTAAAATGACCATCAATTCTTCTAGCTCATTTAAAAAAGCGTGGCTCATACAACTTACATTTGCATTTGTAGTGTTTCTTTCCTCATGTTCAAAAGATACTGAGCCACCATCTCCCCCAGTTGTCACCCCTCCTTTAACAGGCACACCTGAAATCAAGATAACAACCCTACTAAGCAATCAGGGCATTATTTGGGGATTTGATGTACTGCCTAATGGCAACTTGCTGTTTACTCAAAAAGCTGGAACCATGCAGTTGTATGATACTACCACACAAAACAGCACGATGATTACGGGTTTACCTTCTAATATTTCGGCAGCAGGACAGGGTGGGTTACTCGATGTAGCCATTTCACCAGATTACGCTACAAGCCGCAATGTATTTGTAACTTATAGTATTACAGGTGGTTTTCTTTCGCTTGCAAGGTTTACATTAAATGGAAATGCAGCGACCAATTGGCAGGTGATGCTAACTACCGAATCAGCTTCTACTTGGAATGGCCATTTTGGAAGCAGAATTGCGTTTGGACCTGATGGCAAATTGTATTGGAGTGTGGGAGAAGGCGGAACTGCTAGTCTTGGCGGAGTATCAAGTCCACATCAAAATGGACAACGCCTTAATACGCTTTGGGGGAAAATACATCGATTAAATCTTGATGGGACTGTACCAAATGACAATCCATTGCTTCCCGGACAAACGGCACGAACCACCATTTATAGTTACGGTCACCGTAATCCTCAGGGCATGGCTTTTCAAACAAGTACCGGACGTTTTTTTGTAAATGAACATGGGCCAAGTGGCGGCTGTGAACTTAACCGCGTTCAGGCTGGTGAAAATTTTGGCTGGCCACTTTATAGCAATGGCAACAATTATAACGGAACACCTATTAGCAACGGACATAATGCTGCAGGAATTGTTGCACCACTCAAAAGCTGGACACCCGCACTTGCGCCAGCAGGTCTAACCTTTATCAATCACGCTTCATACAGAGATTGGAACGGCAATATGCTAATGGGAAGCCTTGGACGCCGTCAATTACTTATGATAAGTATGGCTAATGGAGTGCCTGGCACTGAAACGATTTTACTCGAAAATATTGGCCGAATACGAAACGTAAAAATGGGACCTGCCGGTAAAATATATGTAAGCGTGGAAGACGGAGGCAGGTTACTTGAGTTGACCGCAAAATAAAACATGGTTCCGACTTCGCAACATTGTAGTTTCGTTTTGTAATCTGTGTAAGTGTAAAAAGTTGCACGACTTTTAATAACCCATTAACTTATTAAATTACAAGTACATAAATAAAAACTAAAAGACTTTTAGTAGCTTTACATATAACAAAAAAGATTTATTTATGAAAAATATCCTTTTCCCGCTTGTAACAATAGTCTCTTTCTTGCTTTTCTCATGCAGCAACAACGATAATGAAGCTACACCTCCTACAAAAGCAGCTATTTCGGGGTCCGTAATTCTTTATGATGAAGGAACAACCTTATTAGACAAATCGAATATGACTGTAAAAGCCGTTGGAACCACTCCTTTGATTCAAACTACGACTAATACTGAGGGAAAATTTACACTACCCGAAGTACCCTTTGGTACCTACACTCTAGAATACTCCAAAACGGGATTTGGAACTTTTAAAAAAATTGGAGTGGTACACGGAACCAACGGGCAAGCCACCTTCATTAGCGACATTCCCTCCTTAGGACAACTGTCTACTACTACTGTAACGAACGTAACAGCTACTGTTTTGAACAATCAAGTTAAGTTATCTATTACCACAAACCCCGCAGGAAATACAGCCAACCGCCGCTATGTGCGTTACTTTTTGTCCACCAATGCTCAAGTAAGTGCCACCAATTACACTTATTCTTCTGCGGTTTTTACTGCACAAATCAATCCTTTTGAAAAAACCATCACTCAAACCGAATTACTTTCAGCCGGTTTTACTTCTGGTCAACAAGTGTATGTCAGAGCCTACGGAGATTCGTTTTGGGACAATGCCTATGATGACCAACACTTGGTAAAAAAGTATTTCCAAATCTAAATGGTACTACTGCAGCCGCAACTTCATTTGTGGTACCATAAGCTAACACAACTGAGATTTACTATTTTATTATTTATCCTCTGCTAATGTCATTTGCCTTTTGTTATTATAGGTTGCGGGGCGAGTTTAAACCATTAACTATAGTTCCTCAATTTCGTATCAAATATTTAAGAACATCAGCCTTTTTATTAGATTTACGTAGTAAAAATAAGCCTCAAATCTATGGATGGCAACCGAAGAAGATAAACAAAAAAATTAGTTGCAAGCGAGATATACTGAATTAAAGAAACAAATGAGAGTCCTAGAAATAAAAAATATAATCGTACAGGTTTTTATTGTATTGATAACTTGTACTACAGTATCAGCCCAACAAACAACAACAGTTCTAGATAGTCCTTATGTGATTCAAGATAGTGTATCAATCCCAACCCGAAGTGGTATCGATATTTCAGCCATTATTGTGCGTAAAAAAACGAATAGCAATCCTTTGCCAGCAATACTCTTTTACACGACGTATTACCAAGATGCAAACGATGCTATCTTTGGCAAAAAATCTGCCGATAGAGATTATGTTGGTGTTGTAGCCTATGCTCGTGGCATAAAAACAAGTTTAAATCAGTATGAGCCTTTTGAAAACGAAGGGACAGATATTTACGATATCATTGATTGGATAAGCAAACAAAAATGGTGCGATGGAAAAGTGGGTATGTACAGCGGTAGTTATACTGGATTTTCGCAATGGGCAACTGTGAAGAATATTCACCCTGCACTTAAAACAATCGTACCTCAAGTAGCCGTAATGCCTGGTTATGACTTTCCAATGGAAAACAATGTCCCAGTATCACATATTCTAAACTGGAGCAACGATAATATTTATAAAAATAAACCTCTACCAAAAAATTTACCGTTTGATTATTTTAATAATGGTTTGGCCTACAACAAACTTGATAGCTTAGCAGGCATCCAAAATCCAATATTTCAAAATTGGCTTTCTCATCCTGCCTACGATGACTATTGGCAATCCAAAGTACCAACGCCAGCGGAGTATGAAAAAATCAATATTCCTGTTTTGACCACAACTGGCTACTATGATGGCTCACAAATTGGAGCCATACGCTATTTTAAATTACACAACCAATACAACAAAAAAGCCAACCATTATTTTGTAATTGGTCCATACGATCATTTTGGTGCGCAACGCAAGCCTAGTAAAAATTTAATGGGCTATGAAATAGACAGTGTAGCGACAATTAATATGATGGCTTTAGCTTACGACTGGCTAGACTATGTCTTAAAAGGAAAGCCCAAACCAGCATTATTAAAAGACAAAGTGAATTATCAAGTTATGGGAACAAACCAATGGAAACATAGCCCAACTATTGACAAAACACATAACGCAACTTTGATATTCTATTTAGATAAAACAGACTTAACCTCATCAAAACCGAAAAATAAAGGATTTCAAAAGCAAAGTATAGACTATAAAGACAGAGAAAATCAAAATAATTACTTTACCCCAAGCATTATCTTTGACACACTTGATACAAGCAATGGGTTGGTTTTTGCTACAAAACCTTTTCAAAAGGAATTCATCATTAACGGCTCATTTGCTGGAAATCTTTGGGTGAGTATAAACAAAAAAGACATGGACGTTTCTATGGCGCTTTATGAACTTATGCCCAATGGAAAATACTTTTTTCTTACACGTTATATTGGCAGAGCAAGTTTTGCAAAAGATCACTCAAAGCGACAACTCTTACAACCTAACAAAAGAGAATCTATTCCATTTGACAATACCCGTTTTGTGAGCAAAAAAATAAGTAAGGGTAGCCAACTTGTTATCCTACTTAACGTAAACAAACATCCTTTTGAAATAATCAACTATGGATCAGGCAAGCCGGTATCAGAGGAAACTATAAAAGATGCAGGAAAACCATTGGATATAAAATGGTATAATGATAGTTTTATAAAAATTCCAATATGGCAAGAATAATTAGCCCTACAAATTTTGTTACTGAAAAACTAATCCTTTTCTCTATCACCATCAATTTAATATAGCTCTATCAATTTTAATAGCGAAGTAAATATTACATCCCACTCATTTTAAACGCCACGACAAAAGCCAGTACAGAAGCCACAATCCCAAACATAAAAAGATTATAAGCCACACGAAGCAAGCGGTATTTGCGCTCCAAAACAATACCCAAAAAGTATAAATCTTTGATCATAGTGTTGTAAATATAATCGCGGTCTTTGATCATTTCGTTCATTGCCCATTGGTATTCGTCGAGGGGCATTTTATAAAAATTACCAAAAAACAAGAGGTTCACTTTTTGCTCTTCGATGTCTTGTCGGGAAAAAAAGCCTTTGGTCACTTTGGGACGCGTGGAAAGAATTGCAAAAATAATCGTCGTTACGCTAGAGACAATCATAACAAATGTTGGCATCATTAAATGCGCGTATTTGGGGTTGTCCAATTTCGGAATAATCGTAGACAACGCAATAGAAATGATAATAGCATTTACGGACAACAAGATATTCGCTTTACTATCAGCAATGCCACTCAATCGGGTGTGATTGCCTAGCGTGACTCTGAAAACCGTATCAATTCCACGATCCGGTTTGTCTGGCTTGTCTTCTTTGGGAGTATTGGCTTTCTTTTTCTCCTTTTTGCTTTTTTTATCTTCTTTGGTGTTAATTATTTTTTGCAAAGCAATACAGTTTTTATCTTTTAAAGGTTGCCAGTTTTCCTTGGCAAAATCAGTATAAAATTGGTGGTTGTTGACCATAAAATCAAAATTAACCAAAGCCCATTCTTTGTCGGTGTAGGTTACCTTTTCGGTTGCTTCCCATTCCTTACGGAGTTTTTCACAACTGAACAAATAGTCCGCTCCAAAAAGATGGTGGTAATCGGCATCTTTAATTATTTTTTCCAAAAGCGTCTTAGGAACATACGTTTTTTCGGTGGCTGCAATCAACTGACAGACTTGGGCAATAAACGCATTAGAAGCTCCTTGCTCTGTCAAAAAAGTGGTCACCAAATCACAGCTACATAATTCATGTTTACTACAACCTGTAATAAATCCGGTATCATGAAACCAAGCGGCAATAAGTAAGACCTCCCGGTCTTCACCTTCTACTTTTTCTTCTCGACACAAAGTTGTGACTGCTTCCACAACTCCTTTGGTATGCGTTAGATTGTGATAGGTATATTCGCTAGAAAGCTTATCTTTGAGCAAAGTAGTGACAAAATCTTGAGCTTTAGAAATCAGGATCATAAACAAATTTTTATACAACTAAATTATGGAATTGTTTTGGGATTATCGTTTTAAAGCAATTAAAACTAGAATTACCCTTCTTATCTTTATACTATTACTTCAATCCTGTGCCACACATCAGGCACAATTTGGAAAAGAAGCCGCAAAAACAAGGACTACTAACGGCATTGACACCACAAAAATTGCCCATACTTTTTATTTAATTGGCGATGCTGGCAATGCCGACTTACCACTACCGCAACAAACGCTTGGACTCTTTAGCCAAAAGTTAGCTTCGGCACACAAAAATAGCACTTTATTGTTTTTGGGAGACAATATTTATCCCAAAGGAATGCCCAGCGACAAAGAACCTGAGGCAAAGGCCTTGGCCGAAACCAAATTGAATACACAACTGGCTTTGGCTAAAAACTTCAAAGGACAAACAGTATTCATTCCCGGAAATCACGATTGGTACAGTGGCATCAAAGGATTAGAACGCCAAGCGCAATACATCAGCACGAAATTAAATGATAAAAAAAGCTTTCTTCCACAAAAAAACTGTGCCATCGAAAGTGTAAAAATCAACAGTAATCTAACAATGATTGTGGTGGATAGCCAATGGTTCCTGGAAGATTGGAATCAGCATCCAACCATCAACGAGTTTTGTGACATCAAAACCAGAGAAGCTTTTTTCGAAGAACTTGAAGACCTTTTAAACAAAAATAGAGATAAAAAAGTGATTTTGGCTATGCACCATCCTTTGCAAACAAATGGGTCGCACGGCGGGCAATTTTCGCTAGAAAAACAACTTTTCCCTTTGGAACAAAAAATTCCGTTACCTATACTTGGGTCAGTTATCAATTTACTACGCAAAACATCAGGAATAAGTCCACAAGACATTCAAAACAAACAGTACACCATCCTGACCAAACGCATCAAAACCCTATTACAAGCCCACAATAATGTGGTAGTCGTTTCGGGACACGATCATAATTTACAGTACATTGACCACGACAACACCAAACAAATCATCAGTGGTGCTGGGTCAAAATCTGAAGCCGCAAGAGCCATTTTTCCGAATGATTTCTCCTATGGTGGCAATGGTTATGCTACTCTTTCTATTTATAAAAATGGTCGCATCACAGCTTCTTTTTTTGGAAATGAAAAAGGAAAAGAACAACTTTTATTTGAAACTACTCTTTTCGATTCGGATGAAAAAAGTGCTGTTGTAGCGCCAAAAGATTTCCCAAAAACCACTACTGTCTCGATTTACTCCCAAAAACAAACCCAAAAAAAAGGATTTTATAAGTTTCTTTTTGGTACACACTACAGAAAAGTATACAGCACCAAAATTACCGTTCCTACTGTCACTCTCGACACGCTTTATGGCGGTTTACAACCCAAAAGAGCGGGTGGCGGACATCAATCCAATTCACTGCAATTGGTAGACAAAGACGGAAAAGAATACGTAATGCGCGCCTTAAAGAAAAGTGCCACACGTTTTCTGCAAGCGGTAGCCTTCAAAGATCAATACGTAGTTACTGATTTTGAAGATACCTATGCCGAAGATTTCTTGTTTGACTTTTACACCACATCGCATCCTTATACGCCTTTTGCCGTGGGTAATCTTGCAGACAAAATTGGCGTCTACCATACCAATCCAAAATTGTTTTACATTCCAAAACACCATGCTTTGAAAGAATTCAATACCAATTTTGGTAACGAATTGTATATGGTAGAAGAAAGACCAAGTGACAGCCAAGCCGACAATGACTTGTTTGACAATCCCGATAAAATCATTGCTACCGATGAGTTGCTTAGCAATTTACACAAAGACGAAAAATACCAAGTCGATGAAAAAGCCTATATCAGAGCGCGATTGTTTGATATGCTTATTGGAGATTGGGACCGTCATAGTGATCAATGGCGCTGGAGTGCCTTCAAAGAGGGAAAAAATGTTATTTATAAACCGATTCCTAAAGACAGAGACCAAGCGTTTAGTAAGTACGACGGAGCGTTACTTTCCTTATTAATGAATATGCCCGCTTTACGCCATATGCAAACCTTCAACTCGTCTATTCGCAATGTAAAATGGCTCAACAGAGAGCCTTATCCATTGGATTTGGCTTTATTAAGAACTGCCACAAAGGAAGATTGGATTGAAGAAGCCAAATACATTCAAAACCATTTGTCTGATAAAGAAATAGAAGAAGGTTTTGCATCAATTCCAAATGAAATAAAAGGAGCCACTATCAACGACATCATTCAAAAATTAAAAGTCCGAATGCGAGACTTACCGAATTATGCCAAAGCGTATTATGAAGTGCTTCAAAAAACGGTAGTAATCGTCGGAACCAACAAAAAAGAACAATTTTCCATTTCGTTTCCTTCAAAAAACGAAGTTGAAGTGGTAGTCTCTCGTCTCAAAAAAGAAGGACCCGAATGGTGGTACACCAAACGATTTGACGCAAAAACCACCAAAACAATTTGGATTTATGGCTTGGATGATGATGATGTTTTTGAAGTAAATGGAAAAAACAAGTCTGGAATTTTACTACGCCTTTTGGGTGGACAAAATAACGATAGTTACACCGTAACGCATGGCAAAAACATTATGGTTTATGATTTTAAATCGAAACCTAACACTTATAATTTGGATGGAAAAACCAAAAAAGTAATCACAGATGATTACGACACCCAATATTACAATTATGAAAAACCCAAATACAATGCGATTTCTGGGCTTCCGTTTGGTGGTTACAATCCAGATGATGGCGTAAAATTGGGGTTGATTGCCAACTATACGGTGAATCGTTTTAAACAAAATCCATTTACCCAAAAACACATCCTAAAAGCCAACTACTTTTTTGCGACAAGCGGTTTCGAACTTTTGTACAACGCTCATTTCCCAAAGGCATTGGGCAATTGGGATTTAGATATAGCTTCTAAGTATACGAGCCCTAATTTTACTATCAATTTCTTTGGTTATGGGAACGAAACCATCAACAACGCCGAAACGTTTGGAATGGATTATAATCGTGTGCGTCTAAGAACATTATCCATAACTCCCTCTCTGAAAAAAATAGGAAGAATGGGCAGTGAATGGAACTTTGCAGCAATTGCAGAACGCATAACCGTTGAAGAAAGCACAAACCGTTTTATCAATACGCCGGGTGCGGTTAATCCAGAGGTTTTTGAAAGACAGAAATTTGCGGGTGTCAGTGCCTCCTATTCTTTTGAGAACTACGATTTGCCTGCGTATCCAAGTATGGGATTTGGTTTTTCGATAAAAGGAACTTGGAAAATGAATTTGGAAGAACTCAACCGAAACTTCACGGCTTTGGAGACCAAAATTAACCTCAACCATCGCCTAGATAAAAAAGGGAAACTAGTACTGGCTACAATTTTAAAATCGAAAATACTTTTTAATGACCATTACGAATTCTATCAAGGTGCCACATTAGGAGGAGATTATGACCTTAGAGGTTTTAGAAATGAACGCTTTTTAGGAAAACGTTCCTTCTATCAAAGCAGTGATATTCGTTGGCAACTGGGGAAAATCAAAAAAAGCTTGTTACCACTTTCTTATGGTCTTCTTGGCGGATTCGATTATGGCCGTGTTTGGCTCCCTAGTGAAAGTTCCAACAAATGGCACCAAGCCTTTGGTGGCGGTCTTTGGCTAAACGGATTGAATGTGCTAACTGCTAGAATTACTTATTTTAAAAGTAGAAACGAAGAAGCGAGACTTTCTGTGGGCTTAGGGTTTGGATTTTAATTGGCGTAACGAAGTCAAATACATTTTTGACCTTCCTTTTTTCTCGGCTTCCTCAGCGATTAGTAGTTGATTATTGTCGATAAAAGCAATGGACTCTTTTTGTGAAAAATGCCCCAAACCAAAAAGGGTTTTCGTTCCATTTAACACCGTTCCTCCTTTGAATCCTGATAACAAAAACACTTTGTCGTGGCAAAGCAAAACGATTTTGTCTTTATCAGGACTTAGTGCGGCTCCGGTGATTTGACAACTGTTGTAGGTGTAGCACGTTTTAATTTTTCCAATTAATTGCGCTTGTTGTGTTCCAGCCGCATTTCGGACTTTATACACTAACGAAGTACCGTCAAAATTTTTGCTTCTGTTTTTGGTAAACAAATAAAAATAGCCTTGGTATTCAATAAACGCTTCGGTATCGAAAAGTAGTGCCGATTTTTTGGGTGGAAATTCTTTTTGCTCCGGAAACGAAAAGGAAATTTTATAGTCCGCTTTTGCAGAAGATGCATTGAGTTTTGAAGATGCAATTTTGTAAATACACAAATCACGACGGGTGTTGTCATTGTTCCCAAAATCGCCAATGTAGACATTGCCTTGCGCATCTTTGGTCAACTCTTCCCAATCTACATTGGAGGCATTGGTGATGGTGCACGTCTTTTTGAGGTCACCCGAATTCGCATCTAAACCAAAAAGCACGTTGTCATTACCGCTATCTTCTAATCCCCAAATCATTTTGTTTTGAGGCTTGTATACCATTCCAGAAATCTCTTTTATTTTTTTAGGTAATTCAAATTGTACCGTCAAAACATTGCTGTCTTTTTGACAAGCTAAGCATAGAATTCCCATCAAAACTATAATTTCCTTTTTCATAATTAAGTCTTTAATATGGGCTCAAGTTAAGAAAGTTTACTAAAAAAGAGGCTTATGTAGCCTCTTTTAAACTGATATTAGTTATGACATTTACTTTTTTATAAACTTCCAAGTGGTGGCATTTGCTCCTATTTTGAGCGTACATAAATACAATCCTTTGGGTAAATTCGATAAATTGAGAGCTATTTTCTCTGCAGTTTGAACTTTTTTAGACCATGAAAAAACCTGAGCTCCTGAAGTAGAAAACACTTCTATGCTTGCCAATCCATCCATACTTTCGGGTAATTCGACCGTTAGCGTTGAATCGACCAATGTTGGATAAAACTGTACCTTACTCTTATTAAACTCATTTTCTTCCAGTACAGTACAGCCAGAAGAAATAACACCTGCTGTGGTTACGTTCAAGGTTGCACCCGCCCCACAATTTCCGTTAGCGACTGCTGCAGCTACATCAGCTACGGGTAAAACCGTATAAGCATAAGATGGTTTTGAGACCGAACCTACATTGGCACTTCCATTCATACAACCATCGAAAATGAGTCCAACCGTGCCTCCATCGGTGCTATTGTAATTACGATAAACACTCGCAATGTTTGCAAAATTGGTATTTTCAACATAACAAGTAGTGTTATTATTTCCGCCACCTAAGCCAATGGCTAACGAACCAGAAACCGTAGTATTGTAATAGCAATTTAATAAATGTAATTCTGCATTTCTGGCTCGAGGCATTCTTTCTTTGCAACCTTCAGCCCAATAGCAGTTTTGAAAAGTGATGCTGTAATGTCCGTCTGCAGGAAAATCCGACTTACTAGAACCTACCAAATTGGTAAAACGATGGTCATCTGCACCGCCAGGGCCGCCAGCTTTTGCCGGTTTTAAATAGGTAAACTTACACCAAGAAATGGTAGTATTGTCACCAGCTCCTTTATTATCAAAATTTCCGTCGGTGCCATCTTGAAACTCACAATGATCGACCCAAAGATTAGTACACTCAGAAGTGAGATTGTCTCTACCATCTACATCATAAGCACCAGGTCCTTCAAAAATAAGATTTCTAATAATCACGTTGTTTGAGCCTGGTTTTAGATAAAGAATTCCAGATCCAGTAGCTGTTTGATTAGTATTGACCAAGCGCGCTCCTTTTAAACCGATGATGGTTTTATTGGTAAGTGTTTCGCTAGTATAACTACAAGTAATCGTTCCAGAAACCAAAATAACTTGGGGAGTAGTCAACTTGATTGCTGCCTTAAATTCATCATAGGTAGTAACAGTTATGGGAGTAGCATTGCCACCACCGGTAGTGGCAGCTCCAAAGCCTTCGGGTTTAGACATATAATAATTTTGTCCGAAGGCAGCCAAAAACAGGAAAAAAAAGAAAGGTGTAAGTACTATTTTCTTCATAAAGTAAAATAATTTAGTAGGTTAAGATTTTGGGAAATCAGTGCAAAATACAATAATTTGACTTAATGTAATCCATTACCCAACCAGATAGTTCATTTTACTTTATAAAAAAGATTACATGATAAATCCCTCATTTTCTTGTAATAAGTGTAACACACCCATTTTTTTTGTTCTCTTTTTATAAGAAAAGAAATATGAAAAAAAATAAAATTTAAAGACTCATCTTATAAATGATTGAAATCTTATTTTAAGATTAAAAACATACCCCTATCTAAAAAGCGGAAAAAACATGTTTTGAATACAGAATCATGAACCTACCCCCTTTGTGATGGGTTTAATAAGTGAATAAGTGTCAAAAAAAAGCTACTATGCTTATAAAAAGCACATTAACTGTTTTTTAACCAAAACAGAATTGTGCACTTTTCGCTATTTTAGTACCTTTACACTGTGAAAAAATCAAAAAACATAGCATTTTTATTTCTTTTATTTTCATATTCTTTATTATGGACCCTAGACTGCTATTTAGACATAAAAGACTCTAAAGCAATAGAATGGACCGTAAAGAATGAAAATCAAAAAGAATTGGACTCCGAAGTTTTTTGGGTGTTCAAAGCTGAGTCTTTGAGTAAAACCAAAAAAGAATACTTCAGCATTCGTAAACCAAAAGTGATTATGGATTCTTTCTATACGACAGGGATTTATCTACAAAAACATTGTCCACCCCCAGAATGCTAGTTTTTTTTTCAGATTACAATTATTTAAAAAAACAATAACAACAAGAAAAAAATTAGTACTATGAGAACTTTTATAACTTTATTATTTTTAGCTATTTCTGCACCATTTTTTGCACAATCACATACTTTAGTAAAACATAATGGTGAAAAACTGAATGTGAATTACATCAAAACAGACAACAATTTAATCTACTTCAACTCAGGAAAAGATCAAGTAGAGCAAACGATAAGCACTTTTGCGGTAGCAGAATTGATCAACACTTCAACCAATACGACTACTAAAGTTTCTGATAAGATTGTGGTAAACGGTGAGCAAGATTACAACAAAGTAATTGTTATTGCTCCTAATGCAACTACTGGTTTATCTTCAGCTACAAATGGCTCAAAATTCGTTAACCGAGTAAAAGGACAAACTCCATTGGCTGTTCAACAACAAAACATCACTGCTTTGAAAAGAAAAGCTGCCAAAGAAGGAATTCCTTTTGTTTCATTAGCACAAAACAACAGAGCGGAATCAAGTGCTACGATGTACACTTACTAAATACCACTTTTACAAACAGAAAAAGCCGTTTCTTTGATAGAAACGGCTTTTCTGTTTAAACAAACAAATTAAAAAATAAAAACACGAAATTGATTCGCTTCCAAAGTCAAAGCTCCTAAACTAACCTTATTGTTTTGAACTTCATTAAGGAGAATCGAATTAAGTACACCATCTGTAGTATCATACTCAGTACCTTTTTTATTCAAATTTGAAGCATTTGCAAATTGAATAGTCGAAGTTTGAGTTTCAGCACTAGTATTAACCACGAGTAAAAAAGATTTACTTTTCCCCTTTACTAAATAGCACTGAACTTTAGGATTTACAGATTGAACGTCTTGCAAGTCAAATGAACCATTTGAATCCGCAAGCATGATATCGTTTATTGCTTTGACCTGTTTAAAATACGACATCATTCCTCTATCTTCAAAAAACTCCCACCACCATGACATAGGTAAAACTGGAGTTGGAGAAAATAGTCCCAGCCATAATCCGAGTTTAAAATCACGATCAAATTCTTTTCCAAAGGCATTAAAATCTATACTCCAATCCCAATGATATCCAGCTTCACCGATGACATAGGGCTTATTATATTTTGCTTTTTGGGTTGTTATTACCTCGGGAATAGCAAGTGTATTACAATAGATATGTTTTTGATTAAAATCTAGAGTTTGTATTTCATTTAATCCTTCTATCTCACGATGTGAAATAGACGTTGTAACAATATGATTGAATGGATCAATACTCTTTAGATAACTGCTCATTTCCTTATGCCAATCTGTAACCACCGCGTGACTAATATAGTCTTCTGGTTTTCCTTGATACATGGCATTATCTACTTCGTTAAAAAATTCCCAAGCACCAATGGAAGAACTATGCCCATACCTAGCCACCATCAATCGAAGTTTATTCTTATATTGTTTCCTTGCATTTGGTGATGTAAAAAAATCAGTAGGCGTTGCTGCGAAACCACCATTTTTAACATTATAACTACTAGTTTCCCATCCTGTACCCATAAGTCCCACGTGACTTTCTAATGCCAACATCATATATATACCCAAAGAATCACAAAGTTGCACTACATGATCCAAACGTTCCATACCTGATGGATTAAATGGCTTTTCTGAATTGACATATCTTTTATTGTTTTGGACTTGTTTCCAATCTACAGGTAAATTCCAATAAATCATCCAAGTTCTAAAGAAATTACCTCCGTTTTGGGCTAATTTCTTTAGCATAAAATCGTAGTTAAACCTAGGATTTTCATGCAATGTCTTAAAATATTTTGAATCATCTTCATCGCGTGATTCCCATCCTATATTCTCTCCAATTCCTCGAAACAAAGCACCATTATCTGTTTTAAATGTCCAATCGGTATTCATTCTTAAAAAGCCTAAGTCCTTAGATGGATTAGCAATGAAAGAAAGTTTTTTGGATTGCGAAATCAATCCTTTGCTGTTTTTATAGGAGCAGTAGTAAGTATACTTACCAAGTTCCATTGGTGCAAATCTAGCGCCCCAAACAGTGGGTTCCCCAGAATTACCAGAAACGTAAAAACAAGGCAGCGTTAACTGTTTGCCTGAAGGGCTGGTAAAATGCATATCTACCATAACTTCATCTTGATTATATGGATTCATCCAATTCCCTTTCACCTTAATTTGCCATTCTACTTTTTGATACAAAGAACATTTTTTATTCAATAGTTTTAAAGAGGTAACCTGAGCAAACAATGTCACATTGAAAAAAAAGAAAAAAGTACTAGCGGCAATAAATAATCGTTTAACTAGCATACTTCTATGGTTTTAAAACTTTTTCAATCATAGTAATCTCTTCATCGGTAAAAGAATAATTAGCAAGAGAAGCTAAATTATCGTTTAATTGAGTGACACTACTTGCTCCAATTAAAACGGATGTCACTCTATTGTCTTTGAGCAACCAAGCAATGGCCATTTGAGCAAGAGTTTGTCCTCGTTCTAATGCTATAGCATTGAGTTCCCCTATAGTTTTGAGAACATTAGGTGTAATCGCATCCGATTGTAATGCCCCGTGCTGTTTGCTTGCACGAGAATTTTCAGGAATCCCTCTTAAATATTTATTGGTAAGCAATCCTTGAGCCAATGGAGAAAATGCGATACACCCTACTCCATTATCTCCTAAAACCGTAATAAGTTCCTCTTCTACCCAACGCTCAAACATAGAGTATTTGGGCTGATGAATGAGGCAAGGAGTTCCTAAATCCTTGAGTATTGCGATTGCTTCTCGGGTAGCGGCTGCGGGATAATTAGAAATTCCTACATACAACGCCTTGCCTTGACGAACCAACTGAGCTAAAGCTCCCATAGTTTCCTCAAGAGGTGTTAAAGGATCGTATCGATGAGAATAAAATATATCTACATAGTCGAGATTCATTCGTTTTAAGCTCTGATCAAGGCTTGCCATCAGATATTTACGAGACCCCCATTCGCCATAAGGCCCTGGCCACATATCATAACCTGCTTTGGTAGAAATAATCAATTCATCACGATAAGCATCCAATTGAGAATGCAAAATTTTTCCAAAATTAGACTCCGCTGAACCAGGAGGTGGCCCATAGTTATTGGCCAAATCAAAGTGTGTAATTCCTTTATCAAAAGCGTTTAACACTATGCTTTCATAATTTGAATACACATCTACATTTCCGAAATTATGCCAAAGTCCCAAAGAAATGGCGGGTAATAAAAGTCCGCTATTACCTGTTCTTCGATACATCATTTCGTTATATCTATTTGCATTTGGTTGGTATTTCATAAAAATCTTTTCTAGATTAAAAATTAATTAACTTTAAGAATATTAGAGTAGCTAGAAGCGCCCGCTTTATTTACTCCTTTTACGCGATAATAATAGGCTTTTCCTGGGACTTTGGTTTCATCATAAAATAATTCAAGAGGATTTGCAGCACGATCCGATGGCTCAAATGTTTTTACATCAGCAATTACCGCATCCTCTATGCCAACTGCTAAAACATCCCAAGGTCCTTTTGGTGACTCACTTCGTTCTATCGTATAGCTTGCTGCGCCTGTTGCTCCTCTCCATGTAAATCCTTCTCCTTGTACCTTTAAAACTGGAGCTGGAGCTGGAACTTTTTCACTAGGAATCGCTTTACCAGCCATTAAAAAAGCATTTGCCTTTAGTAAATCCAGTAAGCGTTGTTCTTCATATTCATATCCTACTGAAAATCCGGGGACATGAAATGAGTTCACAGGAGTTCCCCCTTCGTTATGATAATACCATCCTCCATCTCGTCTATGCCCTCGTATGGACCACAGTAAACCACCTACAATAGGGCTATTTTGAATCGTAGTCATTAATTGACGAAGATTCTCGGTAGTACCCAATCCAAATTCATCAATCACCAACGGTTTTTTTCCTTTGCATTGGTTGTAGGATTCTAGAGCAATCTCAGCCAAATCAAAGGGTCGCCCCCCCATTTTGTTCCAATATTCATATAAATGATCACTTATTAGGTCAATATTTGGACTATCAATAAGAGCATTTCTATCGCAACCTCCTGCTTCCATAATCAAGTGATTAGGGTCAACAGATTTAATATAGGCTGCCATTTCTAGACTCCAAGCCAAAATTTTGGGCTCCCATTCTGAATAACTCAAGCCTCTATCTCCTGGATAGCTTCCGAATTCATTTCCTAATTGCCATGAAAAAATTGCTGGATCCTCTTTATAAAGCAAACCGTTTACGGTATTTTTTCTATTTAACATAAAATCTAGAAAATGCTTAAAATCGGCTTTTTGTTCCTCATCATACCAAAAAGAGCCTTTTGGTTTACCAGCTATCGTAGAAAACTCATCAACACCGCGAATACCTCCAAAAGTTTGTGAGGCTATAAAGGGAATTATTAATCGTACATCGTATTCATGACAAAGAGCGATAACTCTATCTAAGCATTTGAAAGCTTCTTCATTGTATTGTCTATGTCCTGAAATATAAACAGGCATGTCTTTGTCATCTGGACTATAAACAGATAAAGAAAAGGTTCGTGTAGCCCTTCCTCCTACACGTTGTAGTCCACTTAAAATGTCGCGTATTTCATATTCATCTGGAAATCTATTGGTTCTATCTAGACGAATTTGTGATTCATTTTGTTGAATATTTGGAGCAGCTAAGCTCATAAAACGAAATACCTTAGCCCCTTCATATACTTGATCACCTTTACGAGTGATGATGGGCCAATTCTTGGCAGGTGTAACTTTTAATTGAGCCAATACAAGCTGTGCCATAAGCAAAGGCGTAAACAACAATACGATATTAATTTTATAGTTCATTTTCATATATGTACATTTTTATTTTTATAGTTAATATTTGCTATCGCATTTTATTAATCGGTGTTTGTTTGCAACAAACCTTTTTTTAATGGCGATTTCATAATTTTAATCATGATTTTTAGCTTCAACAATTTCTATAGCTCTTTTTACGATTTCTAAGTCATTATATCCTCGAAATCCACTAAAACCAATTGATAATTTCGTACCATCAAAAAGTTCGATTGGCTGTCCTCCTTCCCATCCAAATAGATCAGGTTTATTGATTCCAAACGTTTCTTCTGAAAATTCTTCATTATAAAGACGTCTTTCATATTCTCCCGTTTTCATTCCAGTAATCCAAACTTGACTGCATTTGAGCCAGGCATTTTTAAAAAATTGACGTCCCATAATCTTATTATCTCCCCAAATATTTCCGTATACCAATCCCGTTTCATCTTGTATACAAACGGCTACGTTTCCATTTGCAAAGGCATCAAGTGGATTGACAGCGTACTCAGGAATAAGCTCATTTACTACATCAAAAAAATGATGTATAAATGTATTTAATTCATTTTTGTCCATAACTTTTATTTTTTTTCAACCTCTACCGTTGTTTTCTTACTAGAGGCGTAGGTTTTATATTCAATTTTGATATCATTTAAAGTATAATCGTTATCCATTTTAACGGTAAGCTCTTTGGTTTCACCGGGTAGCATTGTAACATAATTATCCGACCATAAACTAGGCAATAACTCCACATTAGACTGCTTGCCAACTACTTTAAAAGCTGCTAAAACTGCCACTGAATTTCCGCTATTTCTCAGTTTTACAGTAATGGTTCGATTTGCATCAAATGCTGACTCAGCCTTTACTTCAAGGTTGGGATCTGGTAGTGCATTTAAAGCTGTAAAATCATTATTCTCCTGCAGCCAATAGATATTATCGGCTATAGTTTTTCCTGTTGCTGAAAAAGCTTCCAATTTTAAAAAGGAAACTTCTTTTGAAGAAGGAATTACAATTCCAGTGTTCGTAGCACTATCTGGAAGAACGTTCAGCGTCTTTTCTGCCTCAAAAAATGGAATTCCAGTAGTAGAAACAAGTGTCGCTTTTACTCTAATATTGGTTTCAGAAGTAGGAAGCAATGAAATGAAATCGACTGACATCGTTGATTTATTTAATTGTACATGTACTTTTTCGCTGGCTTTTTTTGCACCATAATATCCTGCATGAGATTGCAAATACCAATCATAAATTTGCCATGTTAAACTTGGCCAACTTGAATTAGACTTCCATAAAAGCACACCACTTGCCGTATCCCACAACTGACGGTTGATAGACTCAATACTTGACTTATACACCTCATAATTCACCATTTGACATTTGCGAATATAAGTCTCCACCCCATTTTCTGTAGTTGCCTCGACACTGCCATAGTACTTTCGTACCATATCATCATAACTTGTAAACTTTCGGCTGTCCTCGCCTGGCCAGTTATTGGCATCATGATACGCCCATACCCCATCAATAGGGAATCTTTCCTTAGCAAAATCGCTGGTAGCCGTTGGAATAAAACGAACAATACTCTCATATTCTGGAACGCCACTTGGACCAATCTCACTAGAAAAGCCTTTCAATTTTGGGTGGGTAAAATAATCTTTGGGTTCGAGGGTGTGGTAGGGTCCTCCTCCATGCAAACCATCTCCGTCGGATTGTTTTAAATAATGACGAGAATCTCTCGCATCGTATTTTTTTAGAATGGTATTCACCAATACATCTTCCCTTGGATTCACACCTTCATTTCCACCACACCAAATGATTAAAGAAGGATGATTTCTGAGTTTTTTTACAATTTCAATAGATGTTTTTGTAAACAAAGACAATTCTGGCTGATACCCCGGTGTATTTTTATAAGTGCCCCAAAAGTCATTTAAAAAATCTTGCCACATTAGGATTCCATATTTATCCGCAGCATCAAACAAAGCCTGTGGTGGTACTCCGGTAGGTCCCCAAACGCGCAACATGTTAAGATTTGCATTAGCGGTGAGTAAAATCTCTTGTTCATAACGGGAATGATTCCAATTCAACATCATATCGATTACCCAATTACCTCCTTTTGGATATATTTTTCGTCCGTTAATTTTGTATACCCGTTCTGCCTCGCTTATATACGTTTCCACTTGACGAATCCCGAAAGATGTTGATTGTTCCGATATAGCATTCCCGTTTTCAACTAACTTTACATTTGCCGTATAAAGATTTGGCTTGCCGTATCCTGCAGGCCACCAAAGATTTGGATTTGCAATGGTTAACAGCTTGCTCACACTTTTATCAATTAGAATTTCCTTTGTATCTAATGCATGAACAGAATAAGGCACATTAACTGAAAAAACTGCCCCATTTTCAAACGTGACATTGGCATTTACAACACCTTTTTTTTCTTCATTCGAATGATTTTGAATGGTAGCAGAAATAGCAATATCTGCTAAAGAAGTATCAGGTAAATAGAGTTTTGAGCTTACGTATAAATCACTCAGTTCTACGTTTGATGTTGACGAAAGGAACACATCCTCAGTAAGCCCCATATCGCGATCGCGAATAGCGGGTTGCCAATCCCAACCCATAACATCCCATTTGGTATAATCTCTACTAATGACTCCATCTGCCATATTCTGACCAGGGTCGGAAAGTGGCGCAAGTGGTTCAATGGCTGGTTTTCCTGGATGGTCCGGAGGATAAATCGAAACCGCAAGAACATTCTTCCCTTTAGCCTTTAAATATTTAGAAACATTAATTTTAAAAGAACGTTCCATTCCTACAATAGCGTCTTTATCGCCTATTTTTACTCCATTTAACCAAATCTCTGCTCGATAATTGATTTCGCTAAAATTCAACCACCAAATTTTGTTTTTCAAATCTTTAGGCGATTCAAATTCTGTTCGAAACCAATAAGGTTGACTCCAAGGGTTTTTGTTTGGAATATGGCTATACCGTAACAAATCGTACTCGCGATTATAATCATCATTAGCATCTGGTATAAGCATATTATTTTTGGCTACATACGGATTGGGATACCATCCATTGCGAACCAATGCAGTCAAAGCGGTTGCTGGAAGCGTTGTTTGAGACCATTTTTTTGTATCTAAATTAGATGAGGATATTAATTTTCCTTCAACCCCAACTTCTTGTGAAGATTTTACTTTCCAATTGTATCGTAACAACACATCCCCTTCATTTATTCTTGCCAAAGGTTTATCATCGATGGTAAAATTGCTTGTTTTGCTTGTTATATTCCCTGATTTAGTGATAGCTACAACTTTCCAAACGTGTTTTCCAAACGAAAGAGGAAATGGTACTGTAGAGTTACGACTACCTTCTACAGTCTCCATCTTTATATTATCGATGTAAATATCGTATTTTGAAGCTGCAATTTGGCTCCAAACCAGCGTTGGTCTATTGTTCTTAAACATTGCATTGTTGTCAGGTGCAATCAATTTCAAGCTTTGACCATAGCCTAAAGAACAAAGCAACAGGAGCAATAATGAGAGACCGTATTGTTTAAAAATGTGATTCATATACAAAAATTTATTTGTTAGGAGTCGTATTAAATGTTTGGTTACGACAAACCGTTAATTTATTTCGATTTTATTAAACTCTATTTAAATTCCTCAACGAGCAAAAAATCAAGAAAGCCCCAATTTGCTCCTCGGTTATACTTAAACGTAATCAAATGCGGACCCGCTTTTTCAAAAGTTACTTCGCCAACAGTAGCTTGATCCCAATAATGCCAATTTCCGGTACTTACAGGTAATTTTAGTTTTGCTTTTGGTATTCCATTTACCCACAATTCAGCTGCGTTGTCCTCATTGCTGTAAATGGTTATGATTCTATACCTACCTGCTTTTAAAACATCTACGGTATAATTGGTCCATTCCCCATCCTCTTCCCATCCTATATACAATTGATTTACTTTAGGATCTACCTTGTTAGGATGATTAAAATCTGCCCAATCTTTGGTATAGGATATGTCAACGCCTTCCTTTTCGCGGAAAAAAGCAACATAAGGTGTTACGCCCGGACGATGGTGCCCATTTGTGTGGTTTAAGACTGCACCATCATTGGTTACGGTAGTGTCATGATAAGCAACTCCTTCTCCTCCTTCATCATAAAATGCCAACTCCATTCTGCCTGGAATTGTTTGCATCGAAAACGAAGAAATCCCATCTATAAAGGGTTTCCCTTTGTAATTCAAAGGTATTTGAGCCCAAAGAGAAAAACCATTAGTGCATACTATCCCTACTATAAAACACCACTTTATTTTCCAAAAATTATTCATTGCCATAGGGTTCAAAATTTGAAATCATTACGTTATCAAAATCAGCATCAATACTACCTACTGTTTTTGCCTTGCCTTTGCGTAAGCCTATCTCAAAACAGCGTACTTCGGTAGTTTTAAAATTAGGTTGATTGCCTCCTTCTTTTCCCCATTTTTCATAGCTAAGTTTGGAGAGATTGTATTTGTAAAAGGTCCAATTATTGGAGGTTATTAGCGTCATATCCTTACATCCCCATTTACCTTTATGATTAGCACTCAATACCATTGGATGTACGTAAAGAGTATCTTTATTGTTAACTCTACACCAAAAAGACAACCAAATTGTATTACCAAACGATTTTCTATAGCTCTCCATTTTTGGGTTTCGAAGTGAATCTATTTTGAGATCGGTAAACCAAGTATACTCACCCTCTTGACTTGAGTAAGGCCACTGCACATTCAAATATGCTCGCGAAGCAACTGAGTTTAGATCTTTACCACCGGTTCTGAATTCAAATTTTACTTTATCATTATAGCGCCACCATTCTTTGGTATTGGGTCTATCATCATAACTTAAAAGAATCGATTTTTCTTTTTTAATAAAAGAAAACGATAAGACTGCAAGGAGAAAAAAGAAGATTACTCGTTTCATATTGTACCTATTTAATTTATTTGTGCTATATCCACATTCCACCCTTCATATTGAAAATTGATTGTATCTTTTGAGTAGGCCTCAATAGGAATTCTGACTTCGATAGTTTTAGAAGCACCAGGTGTTAGCGATACATAATTATCATTAGCCCAGAATGGTAAAACGCGTTCACCACTTTTGTTATAATGTCCCATAAGGCGAACCATCAAGGCTACTTGGTCGCTACTGTTTTTCAATGCAACCTTAACGTTTACCTCATTTTTGGATTTTACAGTAGTTATAGAAGCCGATATTTTTGCTTTGCTAATGGACTCCAACGCTTGATAATTCATATAATCCGTTCCTCGCCAATAAAAATTATCCGATAACAGCTCGCCACTTTGATTGAACCATTCTGCCTTGACAAATTGTACAGGTGTACTCGAAGCTGTAAAATCTATTTTCCCAACATCAATCACAGCATTGGAAGGACAATCCAACTGTTTTTCTAGCTTTGAAACTTGCTTCCCATTTAAATCAAAAACCTGAATAACAACACGGCTTTGGCCAACATCTTTGAATGTATTATTAACAATTTGAACTTTCTCATTATCGGCGCGCCATAGGATATGAAGGGGTTCCCCTGCCTTTTTAAAAGCATAATAAGCAGCCGTAGCATCCAAATAATAATCATAGGTTTGACAAATTAACGATGGCCAAGCGGGATGAGACATCCAAACCAATACGCCTGGTCCACGATTACTTTGCCAACTCTCAAACATCGCTTTTGGTCCTTCCATATTGAGCATTTGAGCTTTTTTACAGAAGTCTTTGGCATCTTTAGGAAAACCATAGCTTTTAATCATATCGTCATAAAAAATAGAAACTCGTGGTTGTGTCCAATCATGTAGCCCCCACAAATCATTAATTGGCCAAATTTTATCCTCTGGCATCATAGCCACCAAACTTTCATAATTTGGAGGAGCCACAATTCCTTGTTCGCTATGAAAAGTAGTCCCTCGTTCTGTGAAATACCATTTGGGGTCTTTGGTTTCATAAGGTCCTAAACCAGTAACTGGTGAATGAGCAGAACTTGACAAATACAACCGTGTTGGATCTAATGTAGTCGTAGCAACAGTCATTGCTGAATCGAGAACTGCTGGGGGATAACCTTCGTTTCTACCACACCATAAAGCAATAGAAGGGTGATTACGAAGTCTCAAAATTTTGTCCTCAACTGTAGCAATGAATAAGCTGTTATCTTTTGGATGCGGGCCATCAACCGGATTGGCCAGCCAAAAATCATCCCAAACCAATATTCCATATTTATCACAAGCAGTATAAAATTCGTCGTGTCCTACACTACCAATCCAGTTACGAATCATGTTCATGTTCATATCTTTATGCAGTTTAACACGAGTATCAAACCCTACACTATCGCATTGTAACATGGATTCTGCCATACCCCAATTTCCACCTTTTACAATAATAGGCTTTCCATTTACCGAAATCCTGAGATTACTGTTATCGATAGTATAAGAAAAATGCCTGATTCCAAATTCAATTTTTTTCTTATCGGATAAATTGCCTTGTACATAAAACTCCAGTTTACAATGATATAGTGGTTGTTCTCCATAACCATTAGGCCACCATAATTTAGGATTTTTAATTCTTAGAGCACTTGTTTGATCCGAACTAAGCTTGACGATTTTCTTTTCATTGGGTAAAAGTGTCACCGGCCATTCAAACTTTTGCCCTTCAATCATCCCAACCAAAAAACCTGTAACCGATTGATTTTTAGCATTATTTAGCTCACATTCTAATTTTATATTTGCTAACGTAGTATCCGGTAAGTTGAGCGAAGTACTAACAAATGGGTTTTCAATGCGTACATCATCTGTGAAATTCAAAAAAACATCATTCCAAATCCCGATGTTTCGACCACGAATGGTTGGCATCCAATTCCATCCGATACTTGCCAAAATTGCAGGGCTATCCAATCCAATACTTCCACCATTCCCATCAGGATCCTTCAAATGCTGTTCTGTAACCTCACCTGGATTGTCATTTTTATGGATTAAAACTGCCAACCCATTGGGTTTCCCAAATTGAACAAATGGAGTGATTTCGTATACAGTGCGCTTGTAAACCCCTTGAGACTTTCCTAAAAAATGCCCATTGAAATAAATATCACCTTTCCAATTCACACCATTAAAGTGTAGCCAAATTCGTTTATTTTTTTTAGCTTCAGAGACAACAAACTTGGTTTGATACCAAAAATTAGAAGTGAAAAAACTTTCAGAAATCATCAATTGCTGATTGGAATAATTGGGATCTGGTACAGCGCCATTAGCAATATAATTTGACAAAACAGTTCCGGGCACAGTTGCCGAAATCCATCCATTGGCGACAAAAGTAGCTTTCGAAATTTCTTCTCCTTTTTGACCTACAAATGCAGAATGCTGAATAAACCAATTCCTTCCGTTTAAGGATAAATCACCTTTGACTTCGTATTTAAGTTCGGGAGGAAGAACCAATGGTAATACCTTCCCATACACCTCCAATTCTGCTATTTCGAAATAATCATTTTCAGTAATAGCATCACATTGGATTTTAACAAATCTGCAATTGGTCTTTGCAATAGAAATTATATTCTCATCGTTGCTCGAACTTGCTTTTGCAGTTACTTTTTTCCAGTTTACGGGTGAATACGGATTTCCTTCTGCTGAAAGTTCGACGCTAAACAAAGAGGCCTTTTTAGCACCCCATTTTACAATAATTTTAGAAACAGAAGTTACACCGCCTAAATCCACATAAATCCAGGATATTTTTTCTTTTTTACTCCTCCAAAAAGTAGAAAGGTGTCCATCTGTTGCAAGATGAGCAACATGATTATAATCACTCGCATTAGATTGATAGCATGCTCGATGTAATGCAATATTCTTTAAATTATCTGCAAAAACAGCAGTAGACAGAGAAAATAATATATAGAAGGATAAAGATAATTTGAAATTCATGAACAGTAAATTAAAGGATTCATTTTTTTAGACATGCTAAGATGAATACCAAAATTACCACATGAATCTATTTTTAATTAATAGTATTATAGCTAAAAAACATACTATATTATCATTTTTTCTCCTCAAAAAAAATGCTATTAATTATAAAACGAATAGTAAATTACATTAAATACAATCTGTAAGTAACGACAAACAAGAAATCAAAATATTTTTTTTGACCCTACAAATTTATTTCTAAACTCAGTCGGTGTACAATTTTTGCTCTTTTTAAAAATTCTATTAAAATTGGATATATTATTAAAGCCACAGTCAAAACAAATTTCATAGACACTTTCATTGGTTTCGATAAGTTTTCTGGTTGCAACACCTAATCGTAGTTCGTTTACAAATTCCACAAAAGTTTTACCGGTTTGTTGTTTAATCAATCTACTAAAAGAAACCACGGTCATATTGACCATCTCAGCAGCTTCTTCTAAACGAATTACTTCGGCATAATTTGATTTTATGTGATTGAAAATTTTTTCAATTTTCACACTTTTAAAAGAATCCGAATGTTCCTTGAAGGAGTTACTTGCCAAAAGTTGTTGGTTTTTGGAAATCGCCATTTCGTAAAGCAAGGATTGAAAATTCAAGAAGTTTTCAAACGGATTAGTACCATTTAAAGAGGATAATTTTGACTCTAATTTTATAGTCGTTTCCGTTGAAAACAAAATTCCTCTTTCAGATGCTTCAAACATCTTTTTGATGGGTTCAAGAATATTTTTATTCAATAAAAGTGAATCAAATAAATTATCTGGAAACTGAATAGTTATTTCATGGGTAATTTCGTTTGGATCTTTTTTATAATCTTCCCATCCATGATACAAATTTGGACCAACCATTACCAATTCATAAGTACCAATTTCTCCTACATGATCTCCAACTGTTCGCTTGACACCTTGCGCATTATAAATGAAATTTATTTCATATTCTGGATGAAAATGAATAGGAAAATCAAAGCTAGTTTTCGATCTTTCAAAAACCAAAAAACAATCTTGTTGGTTTAAAGGTGTTATTTCTCTGTGAATATCCATGTAATATAAATTTTATAAAAAAGAGCATAAACTGATAATATAGTACACTTTTACAAAACAAATATAGCATATTATAAATAATGTAATCAACTTTTAAAAAAATAAGCCAAATTACAAAAACAAATCACTGATTATCAATGTTTTAAATATCAAACCAAATAAAATAAAAATATAAATCAACTAAAATTTGTTAAATATTTACACACACAAGACATAACAACATTAAAATATCACAATTTTTTTAGTTACTTTTTTAAAAATTTGATTTTTTTACCTATCTATTATTATCTATATATTAATTAACATATTCAAAATTACCCACAAAAGTAAAAATTGTATTAGTTTTTGAAATAAAAATATCATTAAACTCATTTACATTATTCTACTTTTGATTTAATAGTTTTAAACACTATTGAATCCATTTTTAAAACCATTTTTTATTAACCAATAAAGCACATAATTACAACAAGAAGTAGTTATTACTTTTGACCAAACCATTTTTATTATGAAAAAAAAACTTAGAATTTTTTTACTGTTTTTTTTAAATGTTTTGTCTTGGAGTTCTTTTGCCCAAGTAAAAACAATATCAGGAACAGTGACTGATGCAAGCAGAGTTCCTATGCCAGGAGTTTCAATAACAATTAGTGGTACAAAATATGGAACCATAACTGATTACGACGGAACTTTTAGCATTAAAACTAATAGTCCACAAGATGTACTAGTAATCTCTTCTACTGGTTACAAAACTCAAAAAATCACTGTTGGTTCCAACATCTCACTAAAAATCACTCTTGTAACCGATGTAACAGAATTACATGATGTTGTAGTTGTTGGTTATGGAACATTAAAGAAAAGTGATGTTACGGGAAGTGTGGGCAAAGTTAGTGTACCCGACATGCAAAAAGTAACATCTATCGACGCCGCAAGAGCCTTACAGGGTCGTGTTGCTGGGGTTAATGTGCTTTCCAATTCAGGAAGTCCGGGAGCTGGTGTAAGCATTCGTATACGAGGTATAGGTACGATCAATAACTCAGACCCACTCTATGTTGTTGATGGTTTTCCGATGGGAGATATCAGTCACATTGCGCCGTCAGATATAGAAAGCTTGGAAGTGTTAAAAGATGCTTCTGCAACAGCAATTTATGGTTCTCGCGGTGCAAATGGGGTGATTCTTGTTAAAACCCGCACTGGAGGTAAGAACTCTAAAACCGAAGTAATAGCTACAGCCCTAACCGGTGTTTCTGTACCTAATAAATATCTAGATCTTGCAGATGCAACTCAATTTGCTACGGCACGTAAATCTATTGGATTAGATGACGACATCATTAATTATGTCTTAGATCAACAAGCTGCTGGAAATTATTTAAAAGGAACAGATTGGCAAAAAGCAATTTATCGTCAAGCTCTAAATAATCGTTTTAATGTGGCTGTTTCTGGCAACAAAGACTCTTATTCTTTTGATCATGGATTTACAACATCGCATGAAGAAGGTATTGTTAAAGGCACTAAACTAGACAAACTCATGTTTCACTCCAATAACAATGTGAAACTGACCGATAAAATCAAACTAGGATTAAACTTTAATTATGTGCATTTTGAGAGACCCGGAGAAAGAAATGATTTCTATAGTGGTACAATCCCTGGAGCTTTACGTTCTGACCCAATCTCTGTTCCATTTGACAGCTATACTAATTTCTTTGGAGAAATCTACTATTCTCAAGCTGCTACAAATCCCTCTTTGGCTATTTATTTAGCCGAAAAACAAAAAAATGTTGGCAACAGATATATGGGTAATTTCTACTTACAAGTAGATGACATATTCACCGAAGGTCTTTCGTTCCGCACTCAGTTTGGTAGCATTATGGATTATAATGAAACGAAAACTTACACCCCTCAGTACTTTATCACACCAACGCAAAAAAATGATGTTTCATCATTGTATCAAAGTAGAGGACAAGGCTTGAATTGGGTATTTACTAACTATTTTTCATACAACAAGAAACTAGATAAATTGAATATCAATTCTACTTTAGGAATGGAAATGCAAGCCAACAAATACTCTGATATTTGGGCTACAGGTTATGATGTACCTGAATCTGCTTCACTGCAATATCTAGGTGCACACAAAAATGCGGTTCTATTTGGTTTAGGAGGAGGACAAAGCGAAAACCGTTTGGAATCTTTTTATGCACGTGGAAATTTTTCATGGGATAACAAATATGTAATTACAGCTACGGTTAGAGCCGATGGAAGTTCAAAATTTATGCCTGATCAACGCTGGGGAACTTTCCCATCCTTTGCTGCGAGTTGGAACATCAACCGAGAAAAATTCATGTCGAACCTTGAAAGTACGCTTCCTACTTTAAAACTTAGAGCTGGTTGGGGACTAGTAGGTAACCAAGGTAGTGCCGGTAACTTTGATTATGTATCAAGTGTAAATGGCGGTTATAATTATGCCTTAAATGGCCTTCCGGTTGAAGGTGCTGTACAGCTACAATTAGCAAATACAGAACTTACTTGGGAAAGCTCAGAGCAATTTAATGTGGGGTTAGACTTTGGATTATTCAACAATAATCTTAGAGGAACAGTGGATTATTTCATTCGTAATACCAATGATATGATTCTTTCTAAACCTATTCCAACTTATGCAGGTAAAAGAAGACCAGCTGTTAACGCGGGTACTATGCAAAATAAAGGGTTTGAATTTAGTTTAAATTATGCCAACAATAAAAATGAGTTCAAATATGATTTTGGTTTAAACTTAGCCATGATTAGAAACAAAATAACAAGTTTAGCTGGTGGTGACCCTATTCGAAGTGGTGGTGTAGGTAGATTAGGAAATACTACAAAAACAGAAGTAGGACGAGAAATTGCCTATTTTTATGGTTATCAAACCGATGGGCTTTTCAAAACCCAAGCCCAACTTGATGCCTACCAAATCAACAATGTACCTATTCAACCTAATGCAGGACTGGGAGATGTGAAATTTGTAGACAGAAATGGCGATGGAATAATCTCAGAATTGGACATGACGTATTTGGGTAGTGCAAGTCCTGATTTAACAGGTGGTTTAAACATCAACCTGTCTTATAAAGGATTTGATATGGTTATGTTTTTTGTAGGATCATATGGAAATGAGATAGTAAATTCAATGCGTCAAACGTTGTATAACTCTAAAATGTTCGAAACAAACATTAGTAGAGACATGGCCGTTAATTCATGGACTCCAAATAATCCTAATTCTAATATCCCAAGATTAAATGCTGCTGATTTAAATAGAAATACTGAAAATTTCTCAGATCTTTATGTAGAAGACGGTTCTTATATTCGATTAAAAAATATTCAGTTTGGTTATTCAATTCCAGCTACAAGTTCTAAAAAAATTGGAGTTAAAAACTTAAGATTTTACACCACCATAGATAACTTGTTAACCTTTACAAAATACACCGGACTAGATCCAGAATTATTCGGACTATACGGAAATCCATTTTACTATGGAATTGACATGGTTAATTACCCTCAACCAACCACCTATTCATTTGGTGTAAATATTAATTTCTAAAAATCAAAAACTAATTGTTATGAAAAAAGCAAAATACTTAATCCTATTCACCGTATCAATTCTAGGTTTTTGGAGTTGTTCAGACTTCCTAGATGTTGAGCCACAAGGAGCAGAGAATAGTGGAAACTTTTTTGACACACAAGAAAACGGTGTTCGAGCAATTATAGGTTTATATGACATGCTACAACTTGATGAAGGAGCTGGTCCTGATGGTCAATGGATGGGACATCACCATGATTTTTTTCTAAGTGATATTCGCTCAGATGATGCCGAAAAAGGAAGTAATGATGGTGATTATGGAGCCATGTGGGAAATGATAGAATTTTCTATGACACCACAAATTGGTTTTGCAAACGACTTTTGGATACATGGTTTTTGGGGGGTATCTCGTGCCAATTATGCCCTTGACAATCTTCCTAAAGTAAGCTGGAACCCTGCTGTTCGTGATAGATTAATAGGAGAAGCATCCTTTATGCGAGCTTATTTCTACTGGTATTTGGTTCGTGCTTATGGCGGAGTACCACTTTTTACAACCACAGTCAAACCATCCGATTTTGGTAAAATTAAAAGAGCCACACTAAATCAATGCTATACACAAATTGCTGAAGACTTAACCAAAGCCATCAATTTATTACCAGAAAAAAGTGCCATCCCATTAGCTGAAACCGGAAGAGTGAGCAAAGGTGCAGCAAGAGCACTCCTTGCCCGTATCTATATGTATCAAATCGGGACAGACAAAGAAAATAAAATCACTTGGCAACAAGTTTATGACCAAACTAATGCAATTATTAACTCAGGCGAATACTCTTTAGTTCCAAATTATGCAACTTTATGGGAAACCGAAGGTGAAAACTCCTCAGAATCGATTTTCGAAATTCAATTTGGTGTAGGAGCTAGTGATTTAGCTCCGGGTTCAATAGGAACAAATTTCTATAATTTCCAAGGAAACAGAAAAGATGACTCAGGATGGGGATTCAATAACCCAACACCCGACTTAGTAGAAGCCTACAATGTATCTGTAACTAACGACCCTCGTTTATCATGTGTAGTTTACGGAGAAAGTTTTAACAATGGGGTTTTATATGGTACTAAAAGAAAATACGACCGTAATGAACAAGGTTCGGATTGGTTGAATAGAAAAGCGGCTCTTCCGGTTAAACCTGCTCTTGCAAAAGCAAGCGATAGAAACATAAAAATTATTCGTTATGCCGATGTTTTATTAATGCATGCTGAAGCTAGTTGGTACCTTAGTAAATTTAGTGAAGCAACTTCTAAACTAAACATGGTAAGAAATAGAGCTCGAAACAGTACCTATTGTAAAGGGTATGCTGAGGGTAAAATGGACTATAGTGCAGCTCCTAGTTCAGTAAATCTTCCTGATATCAATTCATCAGGCAATCAATTACTTGCTGATATTTGGAAAGAAAGACGCTTAGAATTGGCCATGGAACAAATTCGTTTTTATGACTTGGTAAGAACCGGTAGGTATTTCAATGTCATAGACAATGAAAAAAATATTCGTCGTGCTCCAGGAAGTAATTATGGATTGGGCGTAAGACCTTATAAGCAATTCCCAAACATAAAAGCTAGTGGAATAGCCAAATCAATTGATGGTCCAAATGGCAATAAAGTTCCTTTATTACCAATCCCTCAAACCGAAGTACAAGCATGGAATCTTGAACAAAATACTGGATATTAGTAACACACTTATTCAAAACTACTATGATGCAAAAAATTAGTTAGATCCAAAAACCAATATTGCCTCGTACAAGTTTTTGATTAAAAAAAACAAACTCTATGAAAAAGAATATTATAAAAAGCGTATTGATTGCCTTTTGCGCAGCACTACTATACAACTGCGATGACATAGCATTTTCTGAGGAATCAGATATAAATCTTCCTGCATCAACAATTACGGAAATTTCTAATGAAACTCCTTTTGTTGGAACAGAGATAGTCTTAAAAGGAACTAATCTAAACTATGTAACTAGTGTAGCTGTTGGTACAAGTGAATTTAAAATCATAAAACAAAGCGCTGACAACATGACTGTTGAGGTTCCTAGACTAATTGAAAGTGGTCCAATAACTCTTTTTAATAAATACAAAAGAAAATTTGAATCTATTCAAATTCTCAAGCCTCAATTTTATCCAGCTAAAGTAATCACTTGGCCCGTTAACATTCAAAAAGGGAAGCCTTTTTTAATGATTGGTGAGAATTTAGATTTGATAAAAGAAGTTAAAGTCAATGGTAAAGTTGTTGCCTTATTTGGTGCAGCAAGCCCTCAAAAAGTTACCTACTCCTCAGCTGGAGTTGAAATGGAAATTGGTGAATTCGCAACCATAGAAGTTACCCCAAAAACAGGTGACAAACAAACCTCCCCAGCGATTCTAGTGGTTAAACCAGTTAACACCTATACACCAAAACAAACATTAATGATTAGCGATTTTGATGCTCCGTTCAATGCGGTTAATGGTGATGCTACAAGTCCATTTAGCCATACAACAATAGCTGGAGAATACGGCAAAGCCTTAGAAGTTAAAGCTGCTTCTGCAAACGGATGGAATGGTGTTTATTTGAAAGTAGAAAACGACAATGGTGGCAAAGGATATGATTTATCTGCCTACAACAAACCACATATTACATTTTTAGTAAACACTGCTGGTGGTCAAGGTTATGTACAACCAATTCTTACCGCTGGTGGAAAAACTGAAGATCGTCATTTAACGGGAGCCTTCGGTTACGGAGATGATTATAAAATCAATACCTCAAATTGGGAATGGCGTTCTTATGATCTTGAAAAAATGGGATTCCCAGTAGTAAAAGGCAAATTGGACAGAATTGGAATTCAATTCCGTGGTGGTAATGTAAATGGAACTCCTTTCTATATTGCAGTAGATCAAGTGATGATTACAGATGGTCCTTTAAATCCAACCATAGCTTGGAATTGCGAAACACCAGCTGGATCTACTTGGAATATTTTGCCAAATTCAAGTAGCTTACAAGGTTACAATCAAGGTTCTAAATACGCTAGTTTAACTGGAATTTCTCAAGGATGGGATAATAAGTTAGGGCAAGCATCATGGGATGTAAAAGCACTTGATCCAGCCGTTTATGCCAATGGAATTTGGATTAACTTCCTTTTAAACACAGGAAACAAAGAAGGCTATTTTCAATTTGACTTTGGTCAAGGGTGGATGCACTTTACAAAATCGCAAGGATATGGTGATGATTATAAGTTTGTACCAACAAACAATAAGTGGGTATGGCGTTCTATCAAGCTAACCCCAGGAGAAGGTGATTTGAGCAAATTTGATCCGACCAAAGCCTTTACAATGGGAATCCAATTATATGGTGGAAACCTTGCTAAAGGAACTGCAATGGAAGTAAATGTGGACTCTTTCATTTTTACAACTGTGCCTCTTGATCCAAATTTAGTAACAGATTAATCATTACAAACTGAGTTGACACATAATAAATATAGTTTCATATTTTGTTTTGTTTGAGTGGTTTTTAGAAATAAACAGGGTGAACGTTCACCCTGTTTATTAAAAAACAAGTCAATAAAAACTATTGATTTAAATTAAATTAGATGAAAAAAATAATTCCAATATTTTTCTTGACCTTGCTTATGGGTTCTTGCTCAAGCAACGAAAACACAGTAGAAAGCGAGAAAAAACTACTCTCATTTAGCATCATCGAACTGCCTAATTCAACTTTTGTGATCAATACAGATTATTCTATAACCACCAATGTTCCATCAGGTACGAGTTTAGATAATTTAACCGCAAAATTTGAAGTCTCTCCAGAGTCGAATCTTTTCATTGGCTCTACGCCGCAAATTTCGGGTCAAACCAAAAACAACTTTACGCAACCTATTCAATATGAATTGGTTACTAAAGAAAAGAAAATAAAATACACGGTCAACATTACTCATTTTCCAAACAATTTACCTCTTGCTAATGCTGGCGATGATAAATTCATTATAATCCCAAAAGGCACTTCCTCCGCAACCGTAACTTTAGATGGTTCAAAATCGTCAGACTCTGAAGCTCCAATAGTAAGTTATGAATGGAAAAACGGAAACACTATACTTGGTACTACTCCTACACTATCCACAAACTTAAATTTAGGAACTCATTCTATCGTTTTAAAAGTGACTGATACTACTGGCGATACTGCTACAGATACAGTAATCGTAAGTGTTACGCAACAAGGAGTTTATACCCCTATCGACAATAATGCAACTCAAGAAACTAAAAACCTGTTTACAAACATTGCATCAATTGCAAATAGTGACAAATTCATTTTTGGGCAAGAATTCCCTTTATCATTTCAATTAAAAAGTCTTGATTTTGACTTAAACACCTCCGACTGTAAAGATATTACAGGAGATCACCCAGGCGTTTATGGAATTGACCCACATTATATGCTTTATAAAACTGCCTCGCAAAAACAACTTCATATTGACGAAGCAAAACATGCATATGCAAATGGATCTATTGTAACCTTTGATTTTCATCAACAAAGCAAAAGTGACCACAAAATATATTTTAATGATATTACAACAAGTACAGACAAAAGTCTAATGTTTGATATTGTAAACAATAGAAACAATGCAAGAGATTGGTTTTATAAAGAACTAGATCAAGTACTTAACATTATCAATAATGATTTAGGATTTCCTATCGTTTATAGACCTTTTCATGAAATGGATGGAAATTGGTTTTGGTGGGGAACACAAGCCACAAATCACAGCCCACAACTGTACATCGATTTTTATAGATTGACCGTAGACTATATGAGAAATAAATCAAATTTGATTTTATTCGGTTGGACACCTAATGAAAAAATAAATAACAGTTATTATCCCGGAGATGCTTACGTTGATGTGGTAGGAATCGACGCATACAGCCAAAATGCGACTACGCTCAAAAACAACCTGATTGACTTGACAAAATTCGCAACGAATCATAATAAAGTAGCCATCTTATCAGAAACTGGAAAAGGAAATTATGTAAATGACGCTCCTACTTTCTGGACCTCAACTATTTTAAAAGCGATTCAAGATGGTGGAAGTGACATCAGAATAGCTTGGGCTCTGGCTTGGTTTAATGCACCTTGGGATTCTAATCAAAGTAATTTATTTATTCCAAATAGTAGCTCCTCTACAGAGGTAAAAGATGATTTTAAAAAGTTTTATAATAGTGAAACAACTTTATTTCAAAATGAAGTAAAAGCATTAAAAGTTTACAATTAAACGGAAGCAATTTCCTTTTTGTAAACCAAAATTAAGAGTTCCTATTACTATAAAAAATGATTGTATGGATGACCAAAGAAATGTTTTTAAAAAGATCTCATTTTTACTATTTCTAATTTAAAAACATAGCTTAACATCACTAAAACTAAATAAATGTATACCACCAAAACAAAAAGATTATTTTTCGTTTTTTCCTTAGGGATAACCATCTTCAGTTATGCTCAGAAAAGTGTTTCTACCTCATTACTTGTAGATAAAAAAGCAACTTTTGAGACACAAAGGCTATACAAAAACTTACAAGCCTTGACTCCAAAAGGTATTCTTTTTGGACATCAAGATGACCTAGCCTATGGCGTAAAATGGAGATACGAAGAAGGTCGTAGCGATGTAAAAGATGTAACTAATGATTATCCAGCCGTATATGGATGGGATCTGGCAGGACTCGAAAAAAAATCCGATAAAAACATAGATGGAGTACCTTTCGATAAAATGAAACAATACATTATTGAAGGCCATTCTCGTGGAGGTGTTATAACAATAAGTTGGCATTGTGACAATCCATTGACAGGAGGTCCTGTATCGGATACCACCCCAAATTCATTAGCCGCTGCATTACCAAACGGTACAAGTCATGAAAAATTCAAATCATGGTTGGATGAAATCGCAACATTTTTTAGTGCTCTAAAAGACAAAAAAGGGAAACCAATTCCTGTTTTATTTCGCCCTTTTCATGAACTAAACGGAAGCTGGTTTTGGTGGGGAAAAAACAACGCAACTTCTGAAGATTTGATTGCACTATGGCGATTTACTTTTGACTATTTACAAAGCAAAGGCGTTCATAATTTAATTTACCTATACAACACGGATAGATTTAAAACTAGAGAAGAATACTTAGCATCGTATCCTGGAGCTGATTATGTAGACATGTTGACTTTCGACACCTACCATAGTTATCCACCAACAGCTGAGGCTTTTATAGAAAATTGCCAACGTCAACTCAAAATTGTAACAACCATTGCAAAGGAACAGAATAAAATCACTGCATTTGCCGAAACAGGATTCGAAGCAATTCCTTATGATAAATGGTGGACTGACACTTTGATGAAAGCTATTGGTGACTATAAAATTTCTTATGTCCTATTATGGAGAAATCAAGGTTGGCAGGAAAAAGAACAAAAGATGCATTACTACACCCCTTATAAAGGACATCCAAGCGAAAAAGATTTTATTGACTTTTACAATTTGAAACAAACATTATTTGGACGTGATGCCGCAAAGGCCAAACTTTACAAATAACAAAAAATAACAATTAAGTTTTATTTACAAATGCACGAAAAAATAAGTTTAAAAGAAAAAATAGGTTACGGACTTGGCGATGCAGCCTCTTCTATGTTTTGGAAAATATTCAGTATGTATCTACTGTTTTTCTATACAGATGTATTTGGGCTAGCCCCAGCAGTTGTCGGAACCATGTTTTTAATCACTAGAATTTGGGATTCTTGCTTTGACCCCATCGTAGGAATTCTTGCTGATAGAACCACATCAAAATGGGGAAAATTCAGACCTTATTTATTATGGACTGCCATCCCCTTTGCCATAATTGGAGTGCTCACTTTTTACACACCAGATTTTGATGAAAAAGGCAAAATTATTTATGCTTATGTGACCTACTCATTAATGATGATGGTATATTCAGTAATCAATGTGCCTTACGCCTCCTTACTAGGCGTTTTATCTTCAGACCGAAAAGAACGAACCACGCTTTCTTCTTACCGTATGGTGTTTGCCTTTGGAGGAAGTTTGCTAGCACTTTGGTTAATAGAACCCTTAGTAAACTATTTTGGTGGAAACCTGAATTCAAAATCAGGTTGGTTGATAACAATTGCTGTTTTTGGAGTGATTACCACCATTTTCTTTTGGGCCTGCTTTTTTTGGACCAAAGAAAGAGTTCAACCTATTTCTGACGAAAAATCGAATCTTAAAGAAGATTTAAACGACTTACTAAAAAATCGTCCATGGTGGATTCTTCTTGGCGCCGGAATTGGAGCTTTGATTTTCAATTCAATCAGAGATGGAGCTGCGGTTTACTATTTCAAATACTATGTAAGTAGCACCATTAATTTTGATTTTACGCTTTTTGGGACAGATTTTCATATGACGCCTACTTCAATTTATTTGGTTTTAGGACAAGCTGCCAATATTATTGGGGTTGTAATCGCTACGCCCATTGCCAATCGATTAGGAAAGAAAAACACATTCTTGGGCGCTATGTTTTTAGCTGCCATCTTTAGTCTAATTTTTTATCTATTCAAAAACGATGACATCTATTGGATATTAAGTTTTCAGGTACTAATAAGTATTTGTGCAGGTTGTATCTTCCCATTAATCTGGTCGATGTATGCTGATAGTGCTGATTATTCTGAATGGAAACAAGGTCGAAGAGCAACGGGATTAGTTTTTTCTGCTTCTTCTATGTCACAAAAGTTTGGTTGGACAATTGGAGGCGCAGGTACTGGATGGTTATTAGGATATTATGGATTTCAAGCGAATGTAGCACAAACCGCCGATACTCAAAACGGCATCCAACTGATGCTGAGTGTACTGCCAGCAATAGCAGCAGCAATATCCGTGATTTTCATTTTCTTTTATCCTCTTAACGAACAAAAATTACAAATAATAGAAGACGAACTCAACAATAAAAGAGAACAATAAAATAAATCTTGAACTAGCATTTTATAGCATGATCACATCTGAAAACAACATAGTAACACAAAGATTAGAAAACTTGAAAAAAGAATTTCAAGCGCTAATTGAGAAAAAAAACGAACCAGAAAATACCGCTGGAAACGGAATATATACCCGTTATAAAAACCCTATAATAACTGCTGCTCATACTCCACTTGAATGGCGTTATGACTTTGACCCAAACACCAATCCATTGCTTTTGGAACGCATTGGTATCAATGCAACATTCAATGCTGGAGCTATAAAATGGAACAATAAATACATCACTGTCGTGCGTGTAGAAGGTGTAGACAGAAAATCTTTTTTTGCCATTGCCGAAAGTCCAAATGGAGTGGATAATTTTAAATTTTGGGACAAACCTTGTGTTATCCCTCAAACCGAAGAACCTGATACCAACGTGTACGATATGCGTTTAATTGCACACGAAGACGGCTGGATTTATGGCATCTTTTGTACCGAACGCAAAGACCCAAAAGCTCCTGCTGGTGACACGAGTATGGCTATTGCCAATGCAGGAATTGTGCGTACCAAAGATTTAGTGAATTGGGAACGATTACCAGACCTAATCTCAAATACGGGACAACAACGTAACGTGGTTTTACATCCCGAATTTGTTAATGGGAAATATGCATTGTACACTCGTCCACAAGATGGCTTCATCGATGTTGGTAACGGGGGCGGCATTGGATTAGGCTACGTTGAAAACATGAGCAATCCAGTAGTGAAAGAAGAACAAATCATCTACGGAAAACAATACCATACCGTTTATGAACTAAAAAACGGTTTGGGTCCAGCTCCTATCAAAACATCAAAAGGATGGTTGCATTTAGCACATGGTGTTCGTAATACGGCTGCTGGTCTTCGCTACACCTTATACATGTTTATGACCGATTTGAATGATATTTCAAAAGTAACACATTATCCTGCTGGACATTTTATGGCTCCAGAAAACACAGAAAGAATTGGCGATGTATCAAATGTATTGTTCTCAAACGGTTGGATTGCCGATGAAGATGGAACCGTTTATATCTATTATGCTTCATCGGATACGCGCATGCACGTAGCTGTTTCAAGTATTGAGCAATTAGTTGACTATGTTACCAATACACCAGAAGATACGTTTACTTCTGCAGGTTCCGTACAAACCATTATCAAACAAGTTGAAAAAAACAAATCAATCTAAACCTGTGACAACCGAATTAAAAAATCTAAAAATCGAGTTACGATTAGAACTCCAAAATATACTCGAGTATTGGATGACCCATACAATCGACAGTAAAAACGGAGGATTTATAGGTCAAATTGATTTTGAAAATCTGAGAAATGAAGATGCTGAAAAAGGCGCTGTCTTAAATGCCCGAATTCTTTGGGCATTTTCGGCAGCCTATCATTTATCTAAAAACGAAGAACATAAAAACACCGCTACAAGAGCTTTTGAATACATCAAAAACTACTTTCTTGACCCTGAACATGGCGGGATATTTTGGAGTCTAAATTTTGATGGAACTCCAAAAGATACCAAAAATCAAATTTATGCCTTAGGTTTTGTAATCTACGGAATGGCTGAATATTACTCGATTTCGAATGATGATGAAGCATTAGCCATTGCCATTCAGCTTTATAAAAAAATAGAAACTTATAGCTTTGACCCAATAAACAAAGGCTATTTAGAAGCCTTTACTCGTGACTGGAAACTCATTGACGACCTGCGTTTGAGCGACAAAGATGCTAACGAAAAGAAAACGATGAACACGCATTTGCACATCGTAGAAGGGTACGCCAATTTGTATAAAGTTTGGAAAGACGAAACGCTACGTCAAACGATAATCGAACTTTTAACTACTATAGAAATCCATTTTATCAATACTGAAAATGGTCATTTGCGTTTGTTTTTTGATGAAAATTGGATAGAAAAACCGGATGTCATTTCTTATGGTCACGATATTGAGGCAGCTTGGTTATTGCTGCAATGCGCCGAAATAACCGGTGATACTACTTTGATTGCTAATTATAAAAAACATGCAATACAAATCGCCGAAGTGACCAAAGAAGGCATCGATACTGACGGAGGATTATGGTACGAATACAATCCTGAAACACAAAAATTAATGGCAGAAAAACATTCCTGGCCACAAGCCGAATTGATGATTGGCTATTACAATGCTTGGCAGCTTTCGGGCAATCAAGGCTATTTAGACATCGTTTTTAAAAATTGGTCTTTCGTCAAAAAACACATTATTGACCATCAAAATGGTGAATGGTTTTGGGGCATAAATAGCGATTATTCTACTATGCAGAAGGACAAAGCAGGTTTCTGGAAATGCCCTTACCACAACAGTAGAGTGTGTATAGAACTCATTCACAGAATTTAAATTTCTATGTAATTATAACTAGAATAACAATACCCCAAAATGGCTCTCAGTCTCTTTTTGGGGTATTGCTTTTTAGTACTACCTCAAAACCCTCTAATAGCCTCCAATTCATCAACTGAAAAGGACAGCGAATTGAGACTATCGATATTGTTGTTCAATTACCCCACAGAACTCGCTCCAATCAACACCAAAGTTATTCTTTCATCTTTGAGCAACCAAGCCAAAACCATTTGTGACAACGACTGATTTCGCTCCTTTGCTATTTCATTTATTTTTTTTAGCAATTAATACAGACTGTAACAATAATTTATTTTTAAAATAGCTAGACACTTTTTTGTAAATTTGTATCAAATGATAAAATTATGAATAATTGGCAAAACTTGATTTCAATAAACCCTGATATTCGATTTGGAAAACCAACGATAACTGGAACACGAATTTGTGTATCTGACATTTTATCTTGGCTTGCACAGGGTATGTCGATGGAAGAAATTATTTTGGATTTTCCAGAACTAAAAAAAGAAGACATTCTGGCTGCCTTAGCCTTTGCAGCTAATAGAGAAAATATCACCAAAATAATTGCAGCTTAATGAAATTGCTTCTTGACGCTAATATTTCTTGGAGAATAATCAAAATGATTGAGGATAGCTTTCCCAATTGTTTTCACGCTAAAGACATTGAAGTTCCACAACCTGCAAAAGATAGTGAAATATGGGAATTTGCCAAAAAAAACAATTTCACTATACTCACCCACGATGAAGATTTTGAAAAACTATTACTTTTGAATGGTACACCACCAAAAGTAATAGTTTTAAAAACGTTCAATCAAAATACAAAACAACTTGCTCAAACATTAATAAATAAAAAGACAACTATTGAATCTTTTATTCTAAATGACGAGCTGATGATTCTAGAAATTTATTAACTACTCCAACTCAAATTGGCCTTCCAAACCTTTATCCGAGCTTCCTCCAACCATCAGTTTAAAGGTTCCCGCTTCTACCAAGTACTTCCCTGCATTGTCATAGAATCCTAACTCCTTCTCAGTCAAAGTAAAGGTTACGGTTTTGGTTTCTCCTTTTTTCAAAGCAATCAACTCAAAGCCTTTTAGTTCTTTTACAGGTCTGGCCAAACTTGCCGCAACGTCTTGGATATACAATTGCGCCACCTCTTTACCATCATAATTACCAGAGTTGGTAATATCCACCGAAACGACAACCGGCTCTCCTTTTGCGAAAGAAGCTTTGTTGATTTTTAAATTTTTATAATCGAAAGTAGTGTAACTCAATCCAAAACCAAAAGGAAACAAAGGCGTTTTCTCTACATCAGTATAATGCGACCAGAACACATTTTTGTCGCTATTTACAGGTCTTCCAGTGTTGTAATTGTTATAATAAATCGGTACTTGCCCTACATTTCTTGGGAAAGACATTGGCAATTTACCACTCGGATTGTAATCACCATACAACACCTGAGCCACGGCATTACCGGTTTGTGTACCCAAATGCCAAGCCTCAACAATCGCAGGAATATGTTCCGCTGCCCAAGGCAATGCCAAAGGTCGACCGTTGTTTAAAACCAGAACAATATTTGGATTCACTTTATACACTTCTTCTAATAATTCTTGTTGAACACCCGGTAAATCAAGATTCGTTCTACTACGTCCTTCTCCTGATTGAAAACCGTGCTCACCCAAAACCATCACTACAACATCTGCGCTTGCTGCAACTTTTCTAGCAGCATCAAATCCACTTTTATCGGTAGTATTGAACACCAGTTCGTCAATAAACGTGGTTTTACCCACCGTCAAATCGGCACCTTTTTCAAACGTTAGTACGTTGCCTTTATACTTTTGCATTCCTTCCAAAACCGAAACCGCTGTATTGTCATCCGAAGCAATTCTCCAGCTTCCCAACGGACTGTTTTTATCATTAGCCAAAGCCCCAATCAAGGCTATTTTTTGACCCGATTTTTTTAGCGGAAGTATCCCCTTTTCGTTTTTCAACAATACAATCGACTTCTTTGCCATATCTAGCACTGCCTCATTATTAGATTTACTACCCAAGGTCGCTTTCTCACGCTTTTCATCGCAATATTTATAAGGATCATCAAACAAGCCCAATTCAAACTTCACACGCAAAATTCTGCGAACGGCATCATCTACCAGCGCTTCTTTTACTTTTCCTTCTTTGACCAACTTCACCAATTCGACCACATACAAATGCGATTCCATATCCATATCTGACCCTGCAATCACGGCCTTTGCAGTCGCTTCTGCTCCATCTTTGGCAAAACCGTGCGGAATCATTTCCCGAACCGAAGCCCAATCTGACACCACAAAACCGTCAAATTTCCATTGTCCTTTTAAAATATCCCTTTGCAAAAAAGCATTGCCTGTAGCAGGAACGCCATTCAAAATATTAAACGAATTCATCAACGTACGCACACCCGCATCTGTCGCCGCTTTAAACGGAGGCAAAACGGTATTGTATAATTTAGAATCGCTAATGTCTACCGTATTGTAATCCCTTCCTGATTCGGCAAAACCGTAGGCCGCAAAATGTTTCGCACAAGCTGCTATCGTATTTACTTTCAACAAATCAGCTTTGGTGTCACCTTGAAAACCCGTCACTCTAGCTTTGGCAATTTTACTTCCCAAATAAGGATCTTCTCCCGCACCTTCCATCACTCTTCCCCAACGAGCATCATTCGAAATATCTACATTTGGACCAAATGTCCAGTTGATCCCCACCGCCGATGCTTCGTCTGCCGCCACTTGAGCCGATTTTTTAATCGCTTCCAAATCCCAGCTCGCAGCCTCAGCCAACGGAATCGGGCTTAAGGTTTTGTATCCGTGAATTACATCAAAACCTATAATCAGAGGAATCCCCAATCGGGTTTCTTCGACTGCTATTTTTTGCACCGCTTTTACTTCCTTCACGCCACGAACCGTAAGCATCGAGCCCACCCATCCTTTGCGCAAATGCTCGTATTTCTTTGCTGCATCTCCTCCTTTGGGTGCTGGTCCAGTTACTTCCCAAAAGCCATTGTATTGGTTCATTTGTCCCACTTTTTCCTCCAGCGTCATTTGTTGCATCAACAAATCAATTCGTTCTTCAATGGGTTTTGTTTGATCTAAATGTGACATTTTTTGTGCATTCATACTTCCAGTTATCATCAGGGCAAAAATCCCTACCGTTACTACTATTTTATTCTTCATACTATGTTTTTTATTTTTTGGGCGTGCCCCGCCAGATACTTCGACAAGCTCAGTAGGCGGGTCGGGCTATCCGCTACAAGTCCTCGCTCCGAGAAAATCGGAGCTGTGGGCTTTTCACTCCTATCCCTCACGCGAAATCCCATCAATCAATGCGTTTTTTGGTAATTCTGAGAAACGAAGAATCACATATTGTGAACAGCTTGTATCATTCATGTTATGGGATTTCTCCTCCTTTGAAAAGACAAATTAATGCTATGTACTTACTCACTTATAAAAGTCGAAGCCGGTAAATTCGCTTGATTAAAAAGTGTGGCTTGATCCGTATTTTTCCAAGCGTAACGCACTTTAGTGGGCGCCTTTACTTTATCCGATTGTACGATGACCGAATTATTTTTAATCACAGCTGTTGCTTTATAAAACACATTGTCAGCACCCGCAACTTCAAACAAATCGGCTTTCTTATCCTTAAAATACAAGCCTTCGTCATAGTCAAAAGTGACTAGCGCTTTACTTTTTTCCATTTTTATGGCTTTAAACAAAGGACCATTCACCAACTTTTTGTTGGTTTTATAGGTATTCGCCAAAGCCAAATTCCCCAATCGAATCCCCACCGATTTTTTATCCTTTGGATGAATATCATCAATAGACGAAATATCGCTAGTAACCACCAATCCTGTATTGGGAACTTGTTGAGCTACTTTTCGCTGGGCATCGCGAATCACAGCACCACCAAAATGATTTTCTCCATACTTATAAGGAGCAATTTGAACCACATAAAACGGAAAGTCATATTGCCACAATTGTCTCCATGAAGTAATCAAAGCCGTGAGGGTTTTATCATAAACTGTTGATCCCACATTGCTTTCTCCTTGGTACCATAAAGCCCCTGCAATTTTGAATTTCATCAACGGATAAATCATAGCATTAAAGGCACGTCCCGGCTGATGGGGACCATAACTTTCTTCTTTTCTAGTTTTGGCAGCTTCCAACAAAACAGCATCCTTTTGAATCACTTCTTCGGGCATCCAAATCTCCGCTGGCGTTCCTCCCCAATTGGACGAAATCAAACCAATCGGTACATTCTTTAATTCTTCTTGCAAACGCTGCCCAAAAAAATAGCCCACAGCGCTAAAATACTTCATCGTCTCTGGTGTACAGGTAGTCCAGGTACCAGATAAATTATTTTGCGTTGTGGACGCCGTTAATTTGGGGATTGAAAAGAATCTTATGGTGGTATTTGTGGCATTCTTTACTGCATCATCGCCATTGGTTATTCCCCATCCGGCATTCATTTCCATATTTGATTGCCCAGAACAAATCCAAACTTCTCCAATCAAAATATTTTTAAGAACAAGTTCGTTGTACCCTTTTATGGTAATTGTATAAGGCCCTCCTTCTTTGGGTGTTGGAATCTTAATTTCCCATTGGGCTTGATTGCTCGTTTTGATTTTGTACGTTTCGTTACTCCAACTCGGAGCAATCACTACTTCTTCCTGCGGATTTGCCCAACCCCAAAATGTCACATCAGCATTGCGTTGCAAAACCATATTATCCGAAAAAACATTCGGAAGCGTAACATTGGCGAAGGCCAAACCAACTTGGAAGAAAACGACTAGGGCGAAAAGTCTATTTTTCATACAATAATTTTTTAAAAAAAGACAATAATTGATCCGCCATTACTTTATCATCGTTACTATCGGGATGATAGCCACAACCTTTGGGAGACATCGGCTGGAATTCAAACAAGGCTATCGGTTTGTGGGCTTTATCCGTTTCAAAAGCTTGGATTACTTTTTTCAAGCATTTCACCAAAGTCACATTACGATCTCCCGAAACCATAGGGCTAGTCAACAAAACAATTCGGGTATTTGGTGAATGTTTGTATACCGTTTTGATAAAATCAATATAATTCGCTACGTATTTTTCTTCATTAAAAGGCAATCTAGGCTTTTTTCCATCACCATCCGAAAGGTCATTAGTACCCAAACAAATACTCACCAAATCCGGCTGAAATGCAAAATCATACGATTTGGATTGGTCTTTGTTCAAATGTAAATTTTCGTAAACATCAGGCATAATGGCTTCTTCCAAATGCTCGTCATTCCAGTTGCGATACATTCCAATTCCAGAAACAGAACTCAACAAATAATCTGCATCCAAACGTCTAGAAAGCACTGGTCCATAGGCCAAATAACCGTTGTGTTGATCGTACCATTCGCCCGACCCACAAGGAATCGGATTGGAATCATTGCCCATTCCACAAGTAATAGAATCACCTATGAACTCGATTTTCTTTTTCTTTTTAATTTTTGTTTTCGAAGGAATCACTTGGGCTGTCGTGCCTGCAAATAATACACTGCCGTTTGCCGCCTCCGTGGCTTTATACACCTCTAATCGATGCGTTTTTTTAGCAGAAGTAACTTGTATTGGAAACGATTGAACGCTTCCTTTTTCTATTCTCAAACGGCCCAAATACTGACCATCTAATACCAAAGAAACATAATTATGATGTTCAAAACCATCCACACTCTGAAGCGAAATAGCACAAGTCGAACCCGTAAACTCAAAAGCCACCGAAGCAGCTGAACCAATAAGAAGTACTTGATTATTCTCGAGTGGGTTTACTCGACCTGACAAAGTATAATAACTAGAGCTTTCCTGTTTTTGTTGGGCCGATACATTCATCGCTAACAACAAAACCAAAGCAAAACGTAACTTATTTAAAAACATTAATTTTGGAAATTTATTTAACATAAGCTACAAATTTAAAGGGATAGATTAGTAAATTTAGATACTATTATTTCATTTTCTAATCAAATAATACCAAATGCAAATCTTCATCCCAATTGATACACTAAGCGTCTAACTTTTTTCACCCGAAAAGTAAACGCATAAAAAAACCACCCTTTTCAGAGTGGTTTGATTGCCTTTATAATCTGTTTTCTATTAGCTTTTCACAGTAGCCGCAACTACAGTTCCTTTAATAGTCAATACTTTTGGAGTAGTTTCTGCATTAGAAGTTACTGTAACTGTTTTAGTAAAAGCTCCCATAGCAGCTGCATTGTAAGTAGCCGTAACCGTTCCTGATTTCCCTGGAGCGATTGGAGTTTTAGTATAATTAGTAGCTGTACAACCACAAGAACCTTGTACATTAGTCAAAATTACAGGTGTTTTTCCAGTGTTTTTGAATTCAAAAACAATAGGTTTTGGAGTACCTTGAGGGATAGAACCCACATCAATAGTTTCTGATTTCCAAACCAAAACGCTTGCATAATTTGCTACTTTATTTACCATTGTTTTAACTGGAGTAATAGCTGAGAAAGACATTAATCCAAAAGCTACTGCCAACAAAGAGATTTTTAACATTTTCATAATTTCTATATTTAATTGTTTAGTGTTCTAAATTTTTACTTTTCAAATATAGTTACTCTTTTTGGCATTGCTGTTAAACAAATTCAAATGATTGTTAACGACTTGTTAATGCCTTAAAAACAACTTATTTTTACTTAATATTACATCAAAAAAAGACCCTTTCTTGAAAATCAATCGCCTCAATAGTATCATTGTCATTGGACTCATTGCCATCATCGGTATTTTATTGGCACAACTTTTATGGACCAAAGAAGCTTTTCGAATCGAAGAAAAAAAGTTCAGTCAAAAAGCTCATATTGCACTGTATGAAGTGGCTAAAAACTTGTACAAAGGCAACAATCAGGAAATTCCGGTGCAAAATCCAGTACAAAAAATCTCTAATGATTATTATATCGTTAATGTAGAGAATGATTTTGATGCCTCGATTTTGGAATTTTACCTCAAATCCGTTTTCAAAAAACTGGGCGTAACCACAGATTTTGAATATGCGATTTATAATTGTCAGAGCGACGAAATGGTATATGGCAATTATGTTTCCCTTGACGAAAAAGACACTTCTAAACACTCGATTCATTTTCCCAAACACAAAAACTTGGTCTATTATTTTGCTATTCGTTTTCCCAACGAAACGACCTTTTTATTCAGTTCTCTTAAGTTTTGGTTCGTACTTTCATTGGTTTTGGTGTTGATTCTTTTGATTTATGTGTACTCGATTTATACGCTTTTGCAACAAAAAAAATATTCCGACTTACAACGTGATTTCATCAACAATATGACTCACGAATTCAAAACACCTTTGTCGTCCATATTAATTGCTTCGAATTATTTGAGCAAACAAAAACCAATTACTGATGACGAAAAGTTGGAAAAATATGCCCAAATCATTGTGGAGCAAAGCAACAAACTGAATCAACACATCGAGAAGATTTTGACGGTTGCCAAGTCGGATGCTACGCCCTTACAACTCCAAAAAACTACTTTTGAGTTCCTTCCTATCATCAAAGAAATCATAGAAAACTGTCAACTCAAACATCCAATGGTGGTGTTTCATTTAGATAATCAAAGTAGCAAAACTCAGCTAAACGGTGATGTTTTTCATTTTTCAAACATCATCTATAACTTAGTAGACAATGCAATAAAATATTGCGAAAAAACACCCGAAATCACACTTCGTTTTACCGATACCAAACAGCATTTACAAATTGACTGCATCGATAACGGAATTGGGATTGAACCTAAAAAAATTCCTTTTATTTTTGATAAATTCTACCGAATTCCATCCAAAAAAAGCAATGAAATTAATGGTTTTGGACTAGGGCTGTATTACGTAAAAAAAATTTGCGATTTACATCATTGGAAAATAACTGCAAAAAACAACGAGACTTTTGGGACAACTATAACTTTAGTACTGCCGATAAAAAATGAATAATCCAAAAATTTTATATGTCGAAGACGATGCCACTTTGGCTTTTTTGACAAAAGACAATTTAGAACAAAATCAGTACAATGTTTACCATTGTGAAGATGGCGTAGCTGCTTTAGAATGCTTTCATAAAATTGATTTTGACATCTGTATTTTCGACATTATGTTGCCCAAAAAAGATGGTTTTGAATTGGCCGAAGCCATACGAAAAGTCGACACCCATATTCCCATCATTTTCCTTTCGGCCAAAACACTCAAAGAAGACCGCATCAAAGGACTGCGTTTGGGCGCCGATGATTATTTAGTAAAACCCTTTAGCATCGAAGAGTTATTGCTCAAGATTGAAATTTTCTTGAAACGCTCGCAAAAAAAGGAAAAGCTCGAATATGCTCAGTATCAAATTGGCAAATACACGTTTGACACCAAAAACTATTTGCTTTGGAATGCCTCCGAAAAAATAAAACTAACCCAAAGAGAATCCGAGTTATTGAAATTATTTCTAGACAATAAAAATGTCGTCTTAAAACGAGAAGAAATTCTTACAGCGCTTTGGGGCGATGATGATTATTTTATGGGCCGAAGCTTGGATGTTTTTATTTCGAGGTTGCGTAAAATTCTAGCCAATGAACCCGGGATTTCCATTGAAAACCTTCACGGTATTGGGTTTCGTTTTTTTGAATCATAATATCGATTGATTATTGCTTTTTTTATACATTTATTTAAAACTTTAATTTTCAATATTGTAAATAAAAAAGCAGATGATTTCAACTACAAAAAGGCTCTTTTTTTTAATACTGACTCTTTGGCTTCTGATTTTCCCTAAAACAATGAGTGCTCAAACTTCAAATGCAATTGAAGTTTCGTCTTTTACCAAACTTCAAAAAGGCTTAGCATTTATTGGTTTAACAGGCGGAGCAAATACGAGAACGAGTCGAAACGAAAATTTACTCATCACCAATGTCATTGATAAACGAAAAGATGGCTTTAACGTTCAAGCTAATGGAGGTTATTTCTTAAGTAAATCATTTGCTGTTGGAACTGCTTTGCGCTATGACTGGGCAAAACTCGATCAGATTTTAGAAGATACAGAAGGAGTCCAAACCTTTGTCAAAGAAGCCAAAAGTAGCCTTGGTGGATACTTATTTATTAAAAACTATATCCCCATAACTCCCAACGGTCGGTTTAATCTTTTTAATGTGGTGAGCCTAGGAATGGATAAAGAAAATAAAGTAACCGAAAATACCACCAATGATGTATTAACCCGATATTATGCTGTTACCAACAATTACAATCTTGGAATTAATCCAGGGATTCAAGTATTTATCATCAAGGGATTTGCTACTGAAGTTGGGGTAAATCTAGCTGGACTTTCTCATACATACAAAAGAACCACTATAAACGAAGAAGAAAATACAGTAATCAAAAGCAATACTTTAGACTTAAAACTAAACATTTTATCGTTAAACATTAGCTTTTTTTATTTCTTTAAATCTTGACAATATGAGAACAAAACTTTTATTCTTAGCCCTCTTTTGTGTTGTTTTGTCCAACTGTGTCTCAGAAGATTATTTTGGAAATTCAGATCAAAAAAAAATATTGAGTTTTATTTTAATAAATCAAGTAGGCAATACAATCATTGAGGAATCTACGAGTACAATCAGTATAACTGTCGCAGCTACCGCTAATATCAAACAACTAAAGCCTCAAGAAATTGTGCTCTCTACCTTTGCCACAATTAGTCCATCGAGTGAGGAACTATTAGATTTTAGTAATCCCGTAAAATACACTGTAACAGCCGAGGACGGATCAACAAAAACTTATACCGTAACCGTAAAACAAGAAGGAAGTGAACCACAATTAGAAAATAGTTCCTTTGATGATTGGTATATGACTCCCAAAAATTACTACGAACCCGGAAAAGACGCCAACTCAATTTGGTCAAGCGGAAATGCTGGAACGACCACTCTAGGAAACGCAAATGTTACTCCTTTTACCATCAACGGAACGAATATCGCAGCTAAATTAGTAACTCAAGATATGGGAAATCTAGCGGGATTGGTCAGTCAACGAATGGCGGCAGGCTCAATGTTTACGGGTAAATTTGAATTGGATGTGGCAAATCCAATTAATTCTGCCAAATTTGGAATTCCTTTTGCTGCTAGACCTAAAAATTTCTCTGTAGAATATGCCTACAGTCCAGGTACTCCCTATTTGGATAGAAAAGGACAAACTTTAACGACCAAAGATGCCTGCGATATCTATGTTTTATTAGAAAATAGAAGCGGTACCGAAGTAAAAAGAATCGCTACAGGTTGGTTTCGTTCCGAAGAAAAAGTAATTGACGCTTTTAAAACCATTACCATCCCATTGACCTACGGAGAATTAAACAACTCTTTTCCAGCCTATCAAAAACCTAAAAACGGTCTTTATGGTAGTACTAATGAAGCAGTCACCCATATTACAGTGGTTTTCTCCTCAAGTTTTAATGGTGATCAGCTAGAAGGAGGTACAAATAGTACCTTATTGGTCAACAATTTCAAATTGATCTATTAACCTGAGTTCATTTATTCAAGAACTTGAAATGAAATGGATATCCTGCAAGTTTTTTTAAACCTTGTAGGTATGAATTTAATTTAAGAAATACCTACAAGGTCTGGAAAAAGACCTTGCAGGAACATCAAATAGTCTAGTTAATTTTAAAAATAGCTTTGTAATTTATTAATCGATCTTAGTTTATTAATAAACGCTCACAATTATAATCGCTCAAGCAAACTATTACAACGGAATATTACCGTGTTTCCTATCTGGTCTATGAACAGTTTTTCCTTCGAGCATACTAAAGGCTTTCAACAACTTTCGACGGGTATCTTCTGGAAGAATAACCTCATCTATAAATCCGCGTTGTGCTGCGGTGTACGGATTGGCAAATAACTCAGCATATTCAGCTTCTTTTTCTAATAGTTTTGCTTCGTGGTCTTCGGCTTCGCTAATTTCTTTTTTGAAGATAATTTCTGAGGCACCTTTGGCACCCATTACCGCAATTTCTGCCGTAGGCCAAGCAAAATTCATATCGGCACCAATGTGTTTTGAATTCATTACATCATAAGCTCCTCCATAGGCTTTTCGAGTAATCACCGTCACTCTTGGCACGGTCGCCTCACTAAAAGCATATAATAATTTAGCACCGTGTACAATGATTCCGTTCCATTCTTGGTCGGTACCTGGCAAGAAACCGGGAACGTCTTCCAACACCAACAACGGAATATTGAAACTGTCGCAAAAACGAACAAATCTCGCAGCTTTGATAGAGCTCTTCACATCCAAACAGCCGGCTAAAAACATTGGATTGTTGGCTATAATTCCGATACTTCTTCCTCCCAAACGGGCAAATCCAACAATAATATTTTCGGCATACTCTTTATGAATTTCATAAAAAGAATCGGCATCAATAATCCCTCGAATCACTTCGTGCATATCATAGGGTTTGTTGGCACTGTCTGGAATAATTGTAGCCAATTCCATTCGCACTTCATCGCCCAGAACATAAGGTACTTTTGGAGTTGTTTCTTTGTTGTTTTGTGGCAAATAGCTCAAAAGATTTTTGATACTGTTCAACAAAGCCACTCCGTTGGGAGCTGTTAAATGGGCCACTCCCGATTTGGAAGCGTGTGTTACGGCTCCACCTAAAGCTTCTGAAGTTACTTCCTCGTTGGTTACCGTTTTCACTACATTGGGTCCTGTAACAAACATATAACTGTTATTTTCTACCATCATAGTAAAATCGGTCATCGCTGGGGAATACACTGCACCACCCGCGCAAGGTCCCATAATTGCCGAAATCTGAGGTATCACCCCAGAAGATTGTACATTGCGATAAAAAATATCTGCGTAACCTCCCAAAGAACGAACGCCTTCTTGAATTCGAGCACCTCCTGAATCGTTTAATCCAATCATTGGCGCACCCACTTTGAGCGCCATATCCATTACTTTACAAATTTTCTCGGCGTGTGTTTCGGACAAAGAACCACCAAAAACGGTGAAATCTTGTGCAAAAACATAGACCAATCTTCCATTAATAGTTCCGTAACCTGTAACTACCCCATCTCCGTAAATCAGGTCCTTCTCCATACCAAAATCGGTAGTTCTGTGGGTAACCAACATCCCAATTTCTTCAAAAGAACCTTCGTCCAACAAATACATTACACGCTCTCTTGCGGTTAGCTTCTTACTGGCGTGATGTTTATCAATTCGGGCTTGACCACCGCCCAATTGGGCTAGTGCTATTTTTTCGTTTAATACTTTTATTTTAGATTCCATACTTTTCTGTTGTTATTAAAATGCACAAAGCACCTATTTAATTAGGCAATCGAAGCACTTTTTGGTCCTGTAAATACTGTTGCAACGCCAATTTTGCTGCAATCAATGCTTCTTTCTGGGTTTGCTCTTTTAAAATTTCAGGATTGTAATACTTCTTTACAAAATTGGTATCAAAATCACCCGAACGAAACGCCTCGTGCTGCATTACAAAAGCACCAAAAGGTAATGTGGTTTGCACGCCTTCCACTTTATAATCAGCAATAGCTTGTTCCATACGCTGAATAGCTTCTTCACGAGTGGCTCCGTAAGTGATTAATTTGGCCAACATCGGGTCATAATAAATAGGCACATCCATACCTTGAGCATATCCGTTATCTACTCGGACACCATCGCCTTCGGGCAATTGGTACACTTCTAAATTACCTACACTTGGTAAAAAGCCATTCAAAGTATCTTCGGCATACACACGTAATTCTACAGCGTGACCGTGAATTTTCAAATCCTCTTGTTGAATGGTAAGCGCTTCGCCTCTAGCCACACGAATTTGCATTTCGACCAAATCGACTCCAGCAATAATTTCGGTAACTGGATGCTCTACTTGCAAACGCGTATTCATTTCTAAGAAATAAAAGTTCAGTTGTTCATCCACCAAAAACTCCACGGTTCCTGCTCCCAAGTAATCACAAGATTTGGCTACCAATACGGCGGCTTCTCCCATTTTTTTTCGAATTTCGGGTGTGATAACCGCAGAGGGCGCTTCCTCTACTACTTTTTGATGACGACGTTGAATACTACATTCTCTTTCAAACAAGTACAACACATTGCCGTGACTATCCGCCATCACTTGAATTTCGATATGTCTTGATGACGCCACATATTTTTCAATAAAAACTGCTCCATCTCCAAAAGCAGCCACAGCCTCACTAATAGCACGGTTCATTTGCGCTTCAAAATCGGCTTCATTATCTACGACGCGCATCCCTTTTCCGCCACCTCCAGCAGAGGCTTTGATTAAAATAGGAAAACCGATTGCTTTTGCGGTTCGCTTAGCCTCTTCAATATCGGTAATCGCGTGGTCCACTCCAGGAACCATTGGAATATCGTATTGTAGAACAGCTTCTTTGGCGGCCAATTTACTACCCATAATATGAATGGCTTTGGATTTTGGACCAATGAATATGATGTTGTTTTTTTCGGCTTCTTCGGCAAATTCAGCATTTTCACTCAAGAAACCATAGCCTGGATGAATCGCATCTGCTTGGACCGCTTTGGCCACTTCTATAATTTTATTTCCTAACAAATAGGATTGATTGGATGGTGCTTCACCTATACAAACCGCTTCGTCTGCAAAGGCAACGTGAGGTGCATTTCGGTCTACAGTAGAATACACCGCCACTGTTTTGATTCCCATTTTTCGAGCAGTTTTCATCACTCGAATCGCGATTTCTCCTCTATTGGCAACTAGTATTTTTTTCATTTTTTTTCTATTCAAATTCTACCAACAATTGTCCTTTATCAACAGCATCGCCAACAGCAACTGCAATCGATTTGATTACTCCATTTCGTGGCGACTGAAAACTGTTTTCCATTTTCATCGCTCCTAAAATGAGTAAATTATCGTTTTCTTGAACGGTTTGTCCCACACTAACATTGATTTCTAAAATCAAACCAGGCATTGGTGCTTTGATGGCATTTACTTTTTGTACCGTGCTGGTATCAAATCCCATTTCTTTAATCAAAAGGTCCAAAGCGTCAGCAATGGCGACAGTATACACTGAGTTATTCACTTCAATAGTGTATTCCTTTTTATGAAAATCAGCAGCTACAATCTGAGCTTGATACCGCTTGTTTTCACTTAAAATATGAAATTGATTGTCAGTTGTCGCAACCGCATCCAGCGCATTGGCTGAGGCGGCATCGCATTCGAAATGAAAAGTATCATTTACTTTTAGTTGATAACTACTACTCATGTTTACGTTTTTAGTACTTGTAAATGTAATTAAAGAAAACGTTTTCGTAATACAGCTAAAGTAAGATTTATGCAAAAATTAGCAAGTAGCTAACTGTTTCACAAAAAATCATTGTAAATGGTTTTGTCAACGATAGATTTCGAAAGAAAATTGTAAAGAAATTATAAAATCAACAATCCAAAGGAGCGCAAGGTTTGCATCGGTTTTGAGTACCAAAACAGCTCAAAATCGGATAAATGGTCTTCAAAATCAGCTTTAATTTCTTGAAAAGAATACACTTTGGATTGAGAAACCGCAATTTTATCTAAAATAGCAAGCAACCATTCGCCTTCCGCTTTATTGGTTTGAACAGCAAAACTTTCTTTCTTGTCATGAAAGGTCAATTTAGCGAGTTCCCAAGGATTGCCTTTTTTGGATTTAGTAAAATATTCAACCAAAGGTTTTCCTCCCAACCAAACTACTTTGGCTGTAGGTTTTGTGGTGAAATTTTCTTCTTCTTGAAGCGCATTAAAAATAAAATCAGGGTGAATTTTGGTTTTTGGAATCTTAAAGTCAAACCATTCTTGCAGCTCAAAGTCGAAACAAATACCATGCATAAAATTGAACAAGGATTTCTTCAATCCGAAACTAAATTTTTCGTGGTCAATACCTGTCTTGTCTGTATAATTAATGTCATTTATGGCAAAAATCCCTTTCTCTGAACCTTGTAATGGAAGGAGTTCTGGTGTAACACCAAATTTTTCAGGATACAATCCCACTGGGCTATGAGCCGTCATCGCAAACTGGTGCCAAAATCCAGATTGCAACACTCCTGCTTCAAACAATTGACGCACCATTTCGAGACTGTCTATCGTTTCTTGAACCGTTTGGGTAGGATAACCGTACATCAAATACGCATGTACCATAATACCTGATTCCGTAAAATTGCGAGTCACTTTGGCCACTTGCTCAACGGTTACTCCTTTATCAATTAGTTGTAACAAACGATCAGAAGCAACTTCTAATCCACCCGAAACTGCTATACAACCTGAAGCTTTGAGTAATCGACACAAATCCGCCGAAAAACTTTTCTCAAAACGTATATTCGTCCACCAAGTAACCGATAATTTTCGGCGTAAAATTTCGAGCGCTAAAGCTCGCATCAAAGCTGGCGGTGCCGCTTCGTCAACAAAATGAAAGCCATTCTGACCTGTTTGTGTCATCATTTCTTCCATTCGGTCGCACAACAAATTGGCAGCTATAGGTTCGTAGATTTTGATGTAATCCAAAGAGATGTCACAAAAAGTACATTTGCCCCAATAACAACCATGCGCCATCGTCAACTTGTTCCAACGCCCATCGCTCCACATCCGATGCATCGGATTCACCACTTCGATTACCGAAATGTATTTATCCATCAGCAAATCCGTATAATCTGGAGTACCAACTTGCGATTGTTTATAATCAGGTCTAGTGGAATTGTTTTTATAAACGACTTTTCCTTCTTCTAAAATAAAAGTTCTTTTGAATTCTTTTGTATTTGGATTTTGAATATTGGCAATTAGTAATTCAACAGGAAGTTCCCCGTCATCTAAAGTAATAAAATCAAAAAACTCAAACACTCGAGCATCCGAAAGCGAACGCAATTCGGTATTGGGAAAGCCACCTCCCATTGCAATTTTGATATTCGGATAGTGCTTTTTCACCCATTGTGCCGAACGAAAAGCGCTGTACAAATTTCCAGGAAAGGGTACAGAAATCAGCATTAATTCTGGCTGAATTCTGGCTATTTTTTCTTCCAAAATAGACAATAAAATACCATCAATGTAAGTAGGTTCTTTTTGCAAAGCATCGTACAATTCGTCAAACGAATTGGCACTTCGACCCAGACGCTCAGCATAACGACTAAACCCAAAATTTTCATCGACACATTCGACTATAAAATCCGAAATATCTTCAAGGTACAAAGTTGCCAAATGTTTGGCTTTATCCTGTGTTCCCATCGTACCAAAAGCCCAATCCAACTCCTCCAATTGCGCAAAACGTGACGCTTCGGGCAAAAAATCTTCTTGACAAATTGGCAAAGCCAAGGTTGGATTTTTGCCTTGCAAAAAAGCAATCACTGAATCTATGGTTTTCAGGTATTCATCCCAAAGTGCTATTATTCTTTTCGCATTATCAGACAAGTCGCGAGTTCCCCTTTTGGGGGTTAGGGGGCTCAATCCCTCTCTCGAAAACAATTTCAAAATCACCTCAATACCCAAATCCGCTTGTTCTGAAGGCACTTCAAGGGTATTCAAAAAACCTTTGATATACGCCGTCGCTGGATACGGGGTATTCAGTTGCGTAAACGGTGGCGTGATGAGGAAAAGTTTTGGTTTCAAGAGTGAGATTGTTTTGATGCAAAAGTAACGCATTTTTAAAAAGAATAAGAATCCCTCATTATACAACTTCTTGCTATAAAGAATAAATTAGTATTTTTAAGTTTCAGAATTAACGATTTTATATATTGCCAACCAATCCAAAAATTACTAATTCAAATTATTTTTGTCGAAAAACTTATTTAACTAAGAGAATTTTCCAAAATCATTTACAAAAAATGCAATATCTAATTGAAATAAAACAGACAATAGCACAAGCTCGTCAAAAAGCGTATGCAGCTATTAATACGGCTATGATAGAAGCCTATTGGAATATTGGTAGACAAATTGTTACCGAAGAGCAAAATGGAAAAGACAGAGCTACTTATGGTAAAGAAATTATAAAAAATATTTCAAAAGAATTAACAGCAGAATTTGGTAAAGGTTTTTCAGAAAGAAACATTAGAAATTTCAGACAGTTCTACATTACATTCCCAAACATTGAGATTTGGCAGACACTGTCTGCCAAATTGAGTTGGTCCCATTTTCAATTAGTGCTAAAAATAGCTAACCCAAAAGCACAAGAATATTATCTAACTGAAGCGGCCGAAAACATGTGGTCGGTAAGAACTTTGGATAGAAATATCGCTACCATGTATTATCAACGTTTAGTATCTTCTCAAATTAAAGAAGATGTAATCAATGAAATGAACTTCAAAACAAAAGACCTTCAACATCATCCCTTCGAATTTATCAAGAATCCAACAGTGTTAGAGTTTTTAAATTTACCGACGCAACTCAGCTATACAGAACAAACTTTTGAAAAAAACTTAATTGACAATCTCCAAAAGTTTATCCTTGAGTTGGGAAAAGGATTCGCATTTGTAGAAAGACAACAACTCATTCGAACAGAAACTACCGATTTTTATATTGATTTAGTGTTTTATAACTATATTTTGAAATGTTTTGTAATAATAGATCTTAAAACCGATAAAATAACCCACCAAGATGTTGGACAACTCGATATGTATGTGAGAATGTATGACGACCTCAAAAAACAAGAAACAGACAATCCAACTATTGGAATATTACTCTGTACAGAAACAGATAATACGATAGCCAAATATTCTGTCTTAAGCGAAAACGAACAACTTTTTGCTTCAAAATATTTACCTTATTTACCAACAGAAGCAGAACTTATTGCCGAAATTGAGCGCGAAAAACAATTCATTATGGAGCAATTGTCCAAAGAATAAATCCTTAAAACTGATGATTTTTTCTAGAAATCATAAAAAGAGAGCCTAAACTTAACAAAGCAGCCCCCGTCAAATAATACCCCACATACGAAATGTCATAATCCGTAGCCAACCAAATGGCAATCATAGGAGCAAAAGCAGCTCCAAATATTCCGGCTAAATTAAAGGTTAAGGAAGCTCCAGAATAGCGGACTTGTGTAGGAAACAACTCAGACAAAAAGGTACCTAAAGGACCATAGGTAAATCCCATTAATGCCATTCCAATACAAACGAAAGCAGTTACCATTACAGCACTTCCCGAACTAAGAAAAAATGGAAAGAAAAAACCAAAAACAGCTATGGCAATAGTAGCCCAAACCAGCATTTTTTTGCGCCCAATGGCATCGGCAACCACTGCAGAAACAGGAATAAACAGCGCAAAAAAGAGCACGGAGAACAACTGAATCAACAAAGCCTCTCTTTTGGTAAAACCTAAATCAGAGGTTGCCCAACTTAAAGTAAATACCGTCATTAAATAAAAAACCAAAAAAGTAGTCACTGCCGCCAAGGTTCCAAAAATCAATTGATTCTTGTAAGAGGTAAGCAAGGTGAAAAACGGAATTTTTACTTCTTCTTCTACTTTTTTAGCCTGCTCAAAAGAAGGCGTTTCAGAAATTTTAGTTCGAATATAAAAACCAACCACGACCAAAAGCGAACTGGCTATAAAAGGAATTCGCCAACCATAATTCATGAAATCTTCGTTGGACATACTATCCGTTAAAAGCAAAAAAGTCCCTCCAGAAAGCAACAAACCTATCGGAGCGCCTAACTGTGGGAACATACCATACCAAGCTCTTTTATTAGGTGGCGCATTTTCGATGGCTAGTAAAACAGCACCGCCCCATTCTCCTCCAAGACCAACACCCTGTCCAAAACGACATAGCATCAACAACAAAGGTGCAACAATACCAATACTAGCATAACCCGGCAGAAAACCAATGGCAACAGTAGAAATTCCCATAGTAAGTAATGCGGCTACCAAAGTAAATTTACGACCTATCTTATCACCAAAATGGCCAAAAAAAGCCGACCCCAAGGGACGGGATAAAAAAGCAATAGAAAACGTAGCTAGTGATTGCAACGTAGCCATAGTAGCGTCGGTACTCGGGAAAAAAAGTTGTGGAAAAACCAATACTGCGGCATTGGCATAAATATAAAAATCAAAAAACTCGATGGTCGTTCCTATCAAACTACCAAAAAGTACGTGTTGTATTGAATTTTTTCCTTTCGAAGGAGCATCTTGGGTCATTTGTTGTGGTTTTAGTTAGTGGTTTAGAATTACAATAATAAGTTAAAATGCATTGCTATTCAAAAAGGGAAGCCATTTAATTCCGCTTTTTTTGGTAATTTAGCCCTAAATCTATTTCAATTATGCCATCCGACTGTATCAGCTTTCAAAATTCTGGGTATTTTTCCTCACTAATCAATGATTATTTAGACCAAAAACCAAACGTACAGCCTTTGTACCATCGATTCCCAACTCTTGAAAATTTTGCTCCTCAAATAGATGAAAAGAAAGCCAACTTCGAAGACAAGAAAAGAGCTGTTTTAGTGGCTACTCTTGAAGCCCAATATGCCAAAATCAAGGCTTCAACGGCAACGTTAAACAACATTAAACTTTTAAATCATTCCAATACGTATACCATTACAACGGGTCATCAACTGAATTTATTCAGCGGACCATTGTATTTTCTATATAAAATCATTTCTACCATCAATCTGACCAAGGAATTACAACAAAAATACCCTGAACAAAATTTTGTTCCCGTCTATTGGATGGCTACCGAAGACCACGATTTTGAAGAAATCAATTACTTTACTTTTAAAGGAAAAAAATTCTGTTGGAACAGAGAAAGTACTGGACCAGTGGGCCGCTTATCTACAGAAGGTCTTGATGAATTTTTAGCCATTTTTGCACTAGAGTTAGGAAGCAGTACCAATGCCGAAACGCTAAAAAAACTATTTCATGAAGCTTATTTGAAGCATACCAATTTAGCAGACGCGACCAGATATTTGGCCAATGAGTTATTTGGTCACTACGGATTAGTCATTTTGGATGCTGATGATTCCAATTTAAAAAGACAATTTATTCCATTCATTAAGGAAGAGGTACTTAAGCAAACTGCTTTTTCAAAAGTGAATGAAACTATTGAGCAATTTGGTAACTATACCGTTCAGGTCAATCCTCGTGAAATCAATTTGTTTTATATAGAAGACAACTTGAGAGAGCGTATTATTTTTGAAGACGGATTGTACAAAATAAACAACACTAAACGCCATTTTTCAGAACAAGAACTACTCGCCGAACTGGAACTTCATCCCGAAAAATTTAGTCCCAATGTAGTGATGCGTCCTTTATACCAAGAAGTTATTCTCCCTAATCTAGCCTATATTGGCGGTGGTGGAGAAATAGCCTATTGGCTAGAATTGAAATCATTTTTTGAAGCAGTAAAGGTGACTTTCCCAATACTCATTGTACGTAACTCCGTAGTTTTGGCTACTGAAAAACAGCTAAAAAAAGCCGATGCCTTAGCCTTGACTTGGAGCGATTTATTCCAAAAACAAAACTTTTTAATAAACAACAAAACCAAACAATTATCGGAATTTGCCATCGATTTGAGCGATTTGAAACAACAATTACAACAACAGTTTCAAGTCCTAAATGAACTGACTTCCAAAACCGACCGTTCTTTTGCAGGTGCCGTAAAAGCGCAGGAAGCAAAACAAACCAAAGGACTAGATAACTTAGAAAAACGACTGCTAAAAGCACAAAAACGAAAATTAGCCGATAGTTTAAGCCGAATCACTGCACTTCAAAATGAATTGTTCCCCAACCAAAGTTTGCAAGAGCGTCAAGCCAATCTTTCGGAATTTTATCTAGAAAATGGCGAACAACTACTTCCTAAATTGGTTGATGAAATAAAACCTTTGTCTACCAATTTTACCATTATTACCTTTTAAAACCAACTTTTTTCATGAGCAAAGACCGACTGATTTCACTGGATGTATTTCGAGGATTAACTATTTTATTAATGACTGTTGTCAATAATCCTGGAAGTTGGTCCACTATTTATGCTCCCTTACGTCACGCCGAATGGCACGGTTGCACACCAACCGATTTGGTATTTCCTTTTTTTATTTTCATTATGGGAACCGCCATTGCTTTTGCCATGCCTACTAAAACCTACGACAGCTCAACCTTCAACAAAATCTTTGTTCGTTCGTTGCGCATGATAAACTTGGGCCTGTTCTTTAACTTTTTCGGTAAAATTCAGTTTTTAGACCTTGAAGGAACACCATTAATGATTATTCGCCTACTTATAACAGCTATTGTTGGATATGCTTTAATGGGGAATTTCAATCAAAAAACCAAAACCTATTTGGCCATTGGATGTTTTATTGTTTTTATGTTCTTTGCTTACAGCGGGATTCCAGCTTATGAAAACGTACGTCTTCCTGGGGTTTTACAGCGTATCGGGATTATATATTTTATCGCTTCCCTTTTATATTTAAAAACTACGCCCAAAATACAACTCATCGTTAGCAGTGTTTTACTACTGGGCTATTGGGCGCTAATGACATTAGTTCCTGCGCCGGGCTTTGCCGTTACCAATCTCGAAAAAGGAACGAATTTAGCTACTTGGGTGGACCAAATGTTGTTATCAGGACATGTTTGGGAAGCTACCAAAACTTGGGATCCAGAAGGTATTCTAAGTACAATTCCTGCTATAGTAACGGGTTTATTAGGCCTTCAAATTGGGCAATTACTCAATATGAATATCTCAAAAAAATCAAAAGCACAAAAAATGATTAGCATTGGAGCACTATTACTGCTCTTGGGTTGGCTTTGGAATTTTGTATTCCCCATCAACAAAGCCCTTTGGACAAGTTCATACGTGCTTTATACCGCTGGATTGGCTACGCTTATCTTGACGATTTTGTATTATTGCATCGACCTACTCAATTTCAAAAAAGGAATCACGCTATTTTTGGTTTGGGGCGTTAATCCCATGATTGTTTTCTTTTTGTCCCAAATCATTCCTCAAGCTTTGGTAATGATTTCGGTTCAAAATCCAAAAAACAACACTCCAATCGACTTTTGGACCTACAGTTATGAATTTGGAGTTCTGCCTAATTTCGAAAATCCTATGAATGCTTCACTGGCTTTTGCTTTGCTTTATGTAGGTTTTTGGAGTCTTTTATTGTGGTATTTCTACCAAAAGAAACAGTTTTTTAAAGTATAATCACACTATTTTATCGCATAATCAAAAATTTGACTTAAAAATGACAATTTCACAAATTGTATTTGCAAAAAAAGTCTATTTTTGCACCAAATTTTAAAAAACCAAAAAATGGCTACAAATAGAACTTTTACAATGATTAAGCCTGATGCTGTAGAAAACGGACACATCGGAAACATCTTAGCAATGATTACTAACGCAGGTTTCAAAATTGTTTCTTTGAAATTAACGCAATTGACTGTGGCTGACGCACAAGCATTTTACGCAGTACACTCAGCTAGACCTTTCTTTGGAGAATTAGTAGAATTCATGACTCGTGGTCCTATTGTTGCTGCCATTTTAGAAAAAGAAAATGCTGTGGAAGATTTCAGAACTTTAATTGGAGCGACGAATCCAGCTGAAGCTGCTGAAGGAACTATCCGTAAAGCTTACGCAACTTCTATCGGAGAAAATGCAGTTCACGGTTCTGATAGCGACGAAAATGCTGCTATCGAAGGTGCTTTCCACTTTGCAGGAAGAGAGCAATTCTAAATCAGTGTTCAGTAAACAGTTTTTAGTGGGCAGTAAAATGTACTAAAAACAGTTATCTCATAAAAAATCCCGTTTCAATTGAATAGAAACGGGATTTTTTATTTAAAAAGATTACTCCATTCTTCTTTAACATCATAGTCATTAACCCCAAAATTGATTAATCTTTCAATAAGTATTTTTTTAAATTCACCATAATTAGAATGATAGAATTCAGAAATACAGACAACTCTTTTTCCTTTTTGAAGAATAAAAAGGTTTTCAGAAACACCAAGTTTTCCAGACTCAAACAAGCTTACAAAACCATCTAAACTATTTAAAGCATATGATTCTGATTTACCTAACCCAAAATATCGTTTTACAACTACATATTGTTGATCAATTGTTACTCTATGTGCCCTAGTTCTAAAAACTGTTCCCCAAAAAACCAAGATAAAAAGCAAGAACAAAATAGGAAGAGTCATCGTTGCATAGGGTGAATTATAACAAAGATAAATAAGCATAACGGGCAAAATACTAATATAAGATGCTAATAAAATCGGCAAGAATTTAAACTTCGAAACTGTACTCATCATATTTTTTAAAACTCAACAAAACTACCTCAACACCACGTCTCTAACCACATCACGACGCAATTCCTCATTAATCATCGCAATTATTTTCGATTTCCCGTGGCTCAATTCTTCACGTAAAACAGAAGAAGACAATTCAACATGTAAAACGGATCCTTTCAACATCACATTTTTGGTATAATGATTCACACCATTGCCCATCAAATTTTTCCAAGCTTCACGTACATCAATCTGGTTAAGTCCCGTTTGCAGTTTATTAACTTCAATAATATGCTTCAAAACATCACCTACCGTATTCTGATCATTTAGTCGTTTTGCCATTGTCAATAATTTTTATCGGACCTGTTTTTTTATAGTGATACTCTTTTTGCTCTGCATTTCTCAAGACCAATTCCTTCGCGTCAATCTTTACCAATTCCTCAGACCATTGTGCATAATCAGTCTTGAAATCAAGAAAAATTTGATCATTTTTTTGTCGAACATGAATCGTTTCTACCAAATCATTCGCCTGAAACGTACCGTCCAATTGCGGCATTACTTTCTTTCTAAATCCAGTATCGCCTTTTATTTCAAAATAATCAAAACTATCATTGCTCGGGTATTCTTTATCTTCACCTTCCTCAAAAACCACTTTCTCAATCTCCCAATACCCATTCAACAAAGTCACAGATTCCTTCTCAACTTTAGGTTGACACCCTAAAAAAAACAAACAAACGGTTACTAATACAACTACTTTTTTCATAGAATATTTTTATTTTTTATAAGGAGCTATTTCCTGCTGTCCACTATATCTTGTAGTCCCGAACCCCGGGACCACAAGGATGCCGTTCCCATCAGGGCTAGAAAAACAGTGCACAACAACACGCCTGCTCTTATTACAAAGTACGCCTAAATCAAGTAAAGAAACAAAGAAAAAGAGTGCGCATTCCACATTTTAAAACAAAAAGGAAAGCAACAAAAAGAAAATTAAAAAGATAGGAAAACAATAAACTCGTACAAAAAAGCAAGGAAAAATCAGCTTTACTTCGCACTAAACTTCTTGTAAACACCAATTATAAAAAGAACAACGCCAGCTCCAAGAAAAAAACCATACGCATAATCCATTTTGCCTCTAACTAAATTTGCCAAGAAAAGACAAATCATACTCATAAAGTAAAGATATAAAGGACTCAAATTTTTCATAACAAACTATTTAAAGAAAGAATCAACAAACTCAAACTTATTAAAGACTTGTAAATCTTCAATGCCCTCACCTACTCCGATATATTTTACAGGAATCTGGAACTGATCTGAAATACCAATCACAACACCACCTTTGGCCGTTCCGTCTAATTTCGTAACTGCAAGAGAAGTAACTTCGGTAGCAGCCGTAAATTGTTTGGCTTGTTCAAAAGCATTTTGACCTGTAGAACCATCTAGTACCAAAAGCACATCATGAGGTGCATCGGCAACAACTTTTTGCATCACACGCTTCACTTTAGACAATTCGTTCATCAAATTGATTTTATTATGCAAACGTCCAGCAGTATCAATAATCACAATATCGGCATTTTGAGCCACCGCTGATTGCAAAGTATCAAAAGCTACAGAAGCTGGATCACTTCCCATTTCCTGACGCACTATAGGCACTCCAACACGATCTGCCCAAATTTGTAACTGATCGATTGCTGCCGCTCGGAAAGTATCTGCTGCACCAAGAACTACCTTGTATCCTGATTTTTTAAACTGGTGAGCCAATTTACCAATAGTAGTGGTTTTACCTACACCATTAACACCTACCACCATCAACACATACGGTTTGGCTTGAACAGGAATAACAAACTCAGTAGCTTCACCATTATTAGTTTCAGATAACAAACCTGCTATTTCTTCCTGTAAAATAGTATTCAATTCATCAACGCCTAAATATTTATCCTCAGCAACGCGTTTTTCAATTCGAGTAATAATTTTCAATGTAGTTGCTACACCAACATCTGAAGCAACCAATATTTCCTCCAAATTATCCAATACATCATCATCTACCTTAGACTTTCCAGCAACAGCTTTGGTCAGTTTGGTAAAAAAATTAACTTTTGTTTTCTCAAGACCCTTATCTAAGGTCTGCTTCTTTTCGGTGGAAAATATACGTTTAAAAAAACTCATTTCTTGTTAGGTTAAGTATGTCATCAAAGGAAAAATTCCTCGAATTATTTGAAAGGGTAAATATAAAAAATAAAAAAGCTACTTCCGAGAGAAAGTAGCTTTTCTATAAAATGTATGTAGATTATTTCTTTTTCAAGAATTCATCAACAGCTTCAGGAGCCATAATAGATTCAACGAATGTATATGCACCAGTCTTAGGAGATTTTACCATTTTGATGGCTTTTGATAATCTCTTAGAAGCAGTTTGTAACGTAGCTACGGTTTTCTTTGCCATGATTCAAATGTTTTATAAAAGTTTTACTTCAAGTAAAATTTTCTTATTATTTAATTTCTTTGTGAACAGTTACACGTTTCAAGATTGGATTAAATTTTTTAATCTCTAATCTATCAGGGGTATTTTTTTTGTTCTTAGTAGTTATATATCTTGAAGTTCCTGCAACACCTGAAGTTTTGTGCTCAGTACATTCTAAAATTACCTGGATTCTATTACCTTTCTTTGCCATCTTGCTATATATTTATTTAGGAAAAAGATTATTTTATAAATCCTTCTGATTGCGCTTTTTTCAATACAGCAGCAATTCCATTTTTGTTAATTGTTTTTATCGTAGATGCTGCTACTCTAAGAGTAATCCATCTATCTTCTTCTGGAAGATAAAAACGCTTTTTCACTAAGTTTACAGAAAACTTTCTCTTAGTTTTATTCATAGCGTGAGAAACGTTATTTCCTACCATCGCTCTTTTACCTGTAAGGTCACAAACTCTTGACATTATGCTTATCTTTTATCGTTATTCAAAATCAGGGTGCAAAGAAAAGAAAAATAAACGGATGAAACAAAAAATTATAACACATTTTTTAAAATTTCTTTTTGCAACATTTCCAAACTCTTAGTAACCGCTCTATCTATTACTTTTTCTCGGGGTTGACCAAAATTAAACTCTTCTACAAGGACTCCTTTTGGGGTTGCCAAAGCAATAATTACGATTCCAACACTAGCCTCTGAGTCGCCTTTTGAAGGACCAGCATTACCTGTAGTTGCAATTGCATAATCTGTCTTGAAGATTTTTTGACAATTTATTGCCATTTCTTTTGCTACTTCAACACTCACTACACTATGGGTTTGAATTGTATCTGAATCAACCCCCAATAGCTTAATTTTCATTTCGGTAGCATAAGCCACCACACTCCCTTTATAATAATTAGAAGCCCCAGGAACTCCTGCAACGAGTTGTGCAATTTTACCTCCAGTGCAACTTTCTGCCGTAGCTAGTGTTTTATTTTTTTGAACTAACAACCTTCCAACAACAACTTCAAGAGTTTCTTCTTCATCAAACCCTACAATAATATCCCCTATAAGCGTAGTCAATTGAACCAACTGATTATCCAATTCGCTTTCTAAAAAAGTTTTATCTACACCTCTAGCGGTTAAACGCAAACGCACTCTTCCGGGAGCAGGCAAATAAGCCAATTTGATAAAATCAGGCAAACTATCCTCCCAACCTTCAATGCGTTCCGCCACCAAACTTTCTCCCTGACCATAAGTCAAAACCGTTTTATGAATTATAAAAGGGCGCTCATACTCATTTACAATCTTCGGAACAACCTGATGATCCACCAAATATTTCATTTCATAAGGCACTCCAGGTAACGAAACAAAAACTGTTTTCCCTTTTTGAATCCACATCCCAGGAGCAGTACCCACTTCATTATGCAAAACAATGCATTTTGAAGGAACCAAAGCCTGATCTTTATTCATTTGAGATGCTTCTCTTTGCAAAGCTCTTTCGATTAGTAGAATCACATGACTCTCTACTTCTGCATTCCGAACAAGTACATCGTCAAAATAATCACAAATTGTTTTTTTTGTAATATCATCCTTTGTTGGTCCTAAACCTCCTGTAATCATCACAATATCAACCTGATCTTGCAATAAAGCAAAGGTGTCCAAAATAGCTTGTTTATCATCACTAATAGACAACATTTCCTTAATCTCAATTCCTATTCGATCCAAAGCTTTGGCGATATAACCAGAATTGGTATCTACAATTTGACCAATAAGAATTTCGTCACCGATAGTAATAATGGCTGCTTTCATTTAAAATTAAATTGTAGTGGATGTATGAATAAAAATAAAAAAGACTATTATCTGCATTAGAAAAACTATTCTTTCCTAAGAGAAATAATTCTCTTTCTGAATTTTTCATAATCACATTCGACTGGAACCACAAGCTGCTTGTTAATTGATTCTTTCTTCACCAACCTTCTAATCTGAAACAATTCCTGATTAACAGTATTAGCACAAAATTCCATAAAAACAAAGCCATTTGGAATGCTTTTTTCAACCTTCCACTCCTCATAAGCAGTGTCTTCAAAGAAAATAGGCAAATGAAAAGCACTTTCTTTATCTATGATATAATGAGCTCTACTAATTTTTTTTCTTTTCTCCCGTTGTATCGAGCTGCTTTTTAACACATAATGATAGTAAGAAACCCCATAGATAAGAGTATCATTCAAAGAAGAGAAATCATAATTCTTTGTTTGCAATTTATTTGTTCCATAAATCTGAACAAACTTACAAGGAATACTAATAGATTCTGACTTTAAAAACTCAGCCTTAGCGAAATATACGACTGCATGATTACCAACATAATCCAAAAAGTTTATTGTAAAATTTAAAGAATCTTTCTCGACAACACTCATTTTATAGCTATTATCTTTAGAATTAATGTAATAATATTCTTTCTGAATTGGAGCCCCTTCCTTTATCTGAAGATCATATTGCAAAACATAATCAAAAGTATATGTTTTTTGACTATATAATGAATTTGAAGCCACTATGAGTAATCCCAAAAAAAACAACCTCATATAAAATAGTTTACAAATCAAAATCTTTTTTGATTTCTTTTACCGCTTCCTTAACGCGTTTTTTGATACTCTTGAAAGTCTCAATAATATCTTTTTTTCTTCCTTCGGCTTTAGTCCATGCTTCTACTTGTAGTATTTCCTCAAAAGCCACGTTCAAACCTATTAAATCAAGAGTTGGTTTGATTTTATGAGCGAATGCATAAGCTTGTTTATGATCCTTATTATCAATTCCTTCTTTGATTTTTTTCAAATCCTCTGGAACTTCGGTAACAAAAAGAGTCAAAATTTGATGTACAAATTCTGGGTCATTATCTGAAAGTGCATACACTTTGGAGAGGTTGTATTTTAACGCCATTACTTTACCTGTATTCTAAATAGTTGTTGTCCTTCTAAAAATCCTTCTAAAATATCATTCGAGCGAACTGAAGCTACTCCTGCTGGTGTACCAGTAAAAATAATATCTCCAATTTTTAAAGTAAAAAATTGAGAAACATAAGCAATCAACTCGTCAATAGACCATAACATATGACTAGAACAGCCTTTCTGAACTGTTTGTCCGTTATTGGTTAACTCAAATGTAAGATTTTCTAATGAACTAAACTGCGTTTTAGGTAAAAATTCTCCAATCACTGCCGAACCATCAAATGCCTTTGCTTTCTCCCATGGCAATCCTTTTTGCTTTAACTTTTCCTGTAAATCTCTTGCCGTAAAGTCGATTCCAACACTAATTTCATCATAATATTTATGTGCAAACTTGGGTTCGATATACTTTCCAACCTTGCCAATTTTTACAATCAACTCAATCTCGTGATGAATATCTTCCGAAAACTCTGGAATCACAAACGGATGTTGTTTGAGCAAAATTGCCGAATCTGGCTTCATAAAAACCACTGGCTCTGCTGGACGCTCGTTTTTCAACTCTTCTATATGGTTGGCATAATTTCTGCCTATGCAAATTATTTTCATTTTCTTAAGTTTCTAAGACACTAAGCATCTCAGTTTCTAAAATACATTACATCTTAGAGACTCAGAACCAAGAGACTTTACTTTGTGTTCAATTTTCTTAATTTAATCGCTGTAAGTACTTTTTTGGTGTACAGAGGAAAATCGGCATTTTGGATCCAACTAAAATAACCCGGTTCTGCCTCAAGAACTTTCTCTACTTTAACTCCTTTGTGTTTTCCAAAAGTAAATACCTCTTCATTATCTTTATCAAAAGCAATCATTCCAGCAAAATCGGCAATTTTTTTACGAGTAGTGAATTCAGACAATGCTTTTATATCATTTTCCAATTCGGGGTAACGATCCAATTGAGCCTTTAAAATTTCATAGGTTGCCATCGTATCTGCTTCTGCAGAGTGCGCATTTTCCAGAGAATTTCCAGTGTAAAATTTCAAAGCCGCTGCTAATGTTCGCTCTTCCATTTTATGAAAAATAGTCTGAACATCTACCGAAACTCTGTTTTTCATATCAAAATCAACTCCTGCTCTCAACAACTCTTCTGCTAGCAATGGAATATCAAAACGGTCAGAATTAAATCCTGCCAAATCGCTATCTTTAATCATCAAATGCACCTGCGAAGCCAATTCTTTGAAAGTTGGCTCATTAGCCACTTTATCATTGGTTATTCCATGAACCGCAGTAGATTCCGCCGGAATTGGTATTGTTGGATTTACCAACCAAGTTTTGCTTTCCTTGTTTCCGTTTGGATACACTTTAAAAATTGAAATTTCTACAATACGATCTTTCCCAATATCAATGCCTGTTGTTTCCAGATCGAAAAAACAAATTGGTCTATTTAGTTTCAGTTCCATTTTTGGTCATTATAAGAATGCAAATATAATTCATTAAAAATGATTAAAAACAAGTGTGTAAACATTTTAGAACAAAACAAACCACTTCTCCTATAATAAAAAGAGCAAGACATAAAAAAACCGACTATTGAATTCTCCAAAGTCGGTTTTTACATTTTATATTCTCTATTAAAAATCTCTATTTACATCGAAAGCTTCTAGATATTCAGCTACTCGTTTTACAAAACTTCCACCCAGCGCACCATCTACCACTCTATGATCGTAAGAATGAGACAAGAACATTTTCTGACGAATACCAATAAAATCACCCTCTGGTGTTTCGATAACCGCAGGCACTTTTCTAATAGCTCCTAGCGCTAAAATACCTACTTGTGGCTGATTGATAATTGGTGTTCCAAAAACAGAACCAAAAGTTCCCACATTTGTCACTGTATAAGTCCCCCCTTGCGTATCGTCTGGTTTTAATTTTCCAGCTTTAGCACGATTCCCTAAATCATTTACAGCTTTAGCCATTCCCACTAAATTCAATTGGTCTGCATTTTTGATAACAGGAACAATTAAATTTCCGTTTGGCAAAGCTGCTGCCATACCCAAATTGATATTTTTCTTTTTGATGATAAATTCGCCATCAACAGAAATATTCATACCCGGAAAATCTTTTAGTGCTTTGGCAACCGCCTCCATAAATATAGGAGTAAAAGTCAACTTCTCACCTTCTCTTTTTTCGAAAGCTGTTTTTACTCGATCTCTCCATTTTACAATATTCGTTACATCCACTTCAATAAACGATTGTACGTGAGCCGATGTTTGAACAGAAGCTACCATATAACCTGAAATCAGCTTACGCATTCTATCCATTTCTACAATTTCGTCTCCTCCATTGACAGAAACTGGAGCTGCTTTCGACACCACTGGCGTTACTACAGGCGCGATAGTATCCACCATTAGTGATGGCGTTGTAGTAACTTTAGGTTGACTTCCTCTGTTTTTAATATATTCTAGAATATCCGCTTTGGTAATCCTTCCTTCTTTTCCAGTTCCTGAAATCGTTTGCAATTCTGCTACAGAAACACCTTCCTCTTTTGCGATATTTTTCACCAACGGAGATAAAAATTTATCGGATTCAGTAAAATCAACAGGAGCAAGTACCGTTTCTTTAGCTGCTTCAATCGCTTTTTCAATAACTACCACTTCTTCTGGAACTTCATCAGCAACAATTGTAGTAGCACCCTCACCTCCTTCGGTTTCAATAATAGCAATGGTTTGCCCTACTTGAACCAAATCATTTACTTGAAACAATTGTTCTACAAGAACTCCCGAAACTTCACTAGGCACCTCACTATCCACTTTATCCGTTGCAATTTCTAATACTGCCTCGTCTGCTTCAATTTTGTCACCTACTTGTTTCAACCAATTGGTTATGGTTGCTTCTGCAACACTTTCTCCCATTTTTGGAAGCTTTAATTCAAATCTTGCCATATTATTAACCTAAAAGGTGTTTTTTATTTTTCGCTTGCGAAATTAATAAATAATTTAAATATAAATTACATTTAATGTAATTTTTACCGAATTTTTAAAATCGCACCTCTTTCGTTATTATTATTACTTCCAATCAAAAAATTAGAACTTTTTGGTATAATTTTAAAAGTAAACCCTTGGTTTTTTAACGATTCTAAAATAGCTATGCAGTCTTTAAATGAAATATCCTCATTATCTAGGATAATTTCAATTCCATACTTTGTTTTAAAAAGAGACGAATTTACCATTTTTTCTCCTTCAAATGGCTGAAAAAAGACTTTTTTTCCTAATAGCAATTGCAATTCATGAGCTAATTCTTTGTTGGAAGAATACAACAAATAAGCGTTAGGCTTTTTTTGATTCTTAGGTTTTCCTTGAAGTGTTTTAAATAAGGAAAAAAAGAAAATACCTAGTTTCATAAACATTTCGAAGAAGAAAGATACTCTAAAATGTTTTTGATAAATAAATCGCATAGCTTCTTGAAAGCGCTTCATATAGGTTCCGTCCTTTACAGTGCTCTCACCTTTGTAATGTAGTACCGTAGTTTCATGAAAATAAAAATTATCTTTCCCTTTTTGCACTACTTGATATGACAAGTCAATATCATCCGAATACATAAAACAGTTTTCATCGAACCCTCCAACCTCTATGTACAATTCTCGGGATAAAAACATAAATGCCCCCACTAGAATATCCACTTTTCCGGTTTGATCAGGATGCAAATGTTGCGCATAATATTTTGTAAAAATTGAAAAGGAAGGAAACCATCGATACAAACCCATGACTTTTGTAAAAGCTACCCAAGGAGTAGGCACACTACGCTTACTCTCTGGCAAAAAATTTCCAGAACCATCAATGAGTTTCACACCAACAATTCCGAGATTCTTTTGAGCTTTGGCAAAAGCCAAAACCTTTTCAAAAGTATCTTCGGCAACGACTGTATCAGGGTTCAGAACACAAAGATATTCGCCTTTGGCGGCAGCTACTCCAATATTATTACCTTTCGGGAAACCCAAATTTTCAGCATTTTGAATGAGCTTAACTTCTGGAAAACGAGTTCGCATCATGGCACAACTATCATCAGAAGAACCATTATCTACTACTATAATCTCTCCTTCAATGTTTTCTAACGCTTTTTGAACGCTGAGCACACATTGTTCTAAGAAAAAACGAACGTTGTAGTTGAGAATGATAACTGATAATTGCATGATGCAAATATAATGAGATAATATTCTCTCAAAAACTCTAATGATAATTCTTATAATTAAAATAATGGCACCAAAGTAATTCCTTATTTTTACGGTTCCATTTGCATGAAAATCTATGAAATTCTTATTGTATATATTATGTTGTTTTTCGATAGCTTATCCACAAGCGAATAAACATACTGATGATGCTATGGTAAAAAACAAAAATTGCGAATATCCCAAGACCAAAACAAAAGCCATATTTTCAGCTCCGCTATCAGATTCTCTAAAAGAAACTTCGGGGTTAGTGTTTTTTGATGGTTTATTTTGGACTCACAATGACGACCATGATACCATCATTTATGGTTTGGATAAATCTGGGAAAATCAAAAGAAAAATCAATTTAAATAAGGTAGTAAATCATGATTGGGAAGAAATCACACAAGATGATTCCTATTTATATATAGGAGATTTTGGCAACAACTTTTCTGGAAATCGTAAGGATTTAAGCATTTTAAAAATTGAAAAAAAGTCCTTTTTGAAACAAGAGCCAATCATTGATACGATTTCTTTTTCCTACAGCAAACAATCAATTTTTAGTTCTCAACAACCTAACAAAACCGAGTTTGATTGTGAGGCTTTTATTGCCACAAAAGACAGTATTTATTTGTTTACAAAAGAATGGAAAACGGCTTCGACAAGTCTTTATGCGCTGCCAAACAAAACAGGCCATCACGTTGCTCAATTCAAAGCCAGTTGGAATTGCAAAGGCTTGATTACAGGTGCCACTTACATGGATAAAGAACAAAAAATTGTGTTGTGTGGATATACCAAAACAGGAAGTCCTTTTTTATATTTTCTATATGATTTTGAAGACCATCATTTTTTTTCGGGTTGCAAAAAAAGAATCGATCTAAAACTACGGTTTCATCAAATTGAGAGTATTAGCACCACTGACGGCAATACATTTTATCTCAGTAACGAAGCTTTGACAAGAAAACCTTTCTTGAATATTCCCCAACAATGGCATGTGGTGGAGCTGAAAAACCAAAGCGAGAAATAAGACTACTAATAACACCATTTAACGGCAAACCTTTTTTATTATTTAGAGCGCAGTAAATACAGTATGTGGTTCTCGACTTTACTTTGACTTCGCTGAGTATAAACTACAACTAATTACATCTTTGTTTAAGAAGAGTTTCGACTGCACTCAAACTAGCAACTAGAACTAATTTATAAAGACCAATGCTGCTCCCTAACCCCGATGGGAGCGGCATCCTTTTTTTCTGTACAAGACAGGTTAAAAACTTGTCTTGTATAGAAAAAAAGATATAGTGGACAGCGGTAACCCTGTTTCCTGAAAATGCCTTTTGACTCCGTTCCTAAAACAACTTTATCCCTTGAGAAATAATTCGCAAATGGCATAGAATAGTTTACTTTTGCAAAAAAATAAGCACTGTGAATTACTTATCTGTCGAAAATATCTCTAAGTCTTTTGGAGAAAGAACTCTTTTTGAAAACCTTTCGTTTGGGATTAATAAGGACCAAAAAATTGCCTTTATTGCTAAAAATGGTTCGGGAAAAACCTGTATCATGAAAATTATTAATGGCGAGGACGAGCCAGATACGGGACAAGTAGTGGTTCGTAAAGACATAAAAATGGCGTTTTTGTCACAAGAACACAATCTACAAGATGAATTGACGATTGAGGAAAGTATTTTCGCATCGGATAATGAAATTTTGAAGGTTATTGAACGCTACGAAAAAGCGTTGGAAAATCCCGAAGATGAAGAAGCCTATCAAAAAGCATTTGACCAAATGGATCAATACAATGCTTGGGATTTCGAAACGCAGTTTAAGCAAATTTTGTTCAAATTAAAGCTGGAAGATTTCAAACTGAAGGTTAAGAATTTGTCGGGGGGACAGAAAAAAAGGTTATCTCTCGCTATCATTTTGATCAATCGCCCTGATTTATTGATTCTAGACGAACCTACCAACCACTTGGATTTGGAGATGATTGAATGGCTGGAAAGTTATTTTGCTAAAGAAAACATTACATTATTTATGGTCACGCACGATCGTTTCTTTTTGGAACGCGTGTGCAACGAAATTATTGAATTAGACAACGGAAAATTGTATCAATACAAAGGCAATTATTCCTATTATTTAGAAAAAAAAGAAGAGCGAATTGCCTCTGAAAATGCTAGTATTGACAAAGCGAAAAACTTGTTTGTAAAAGAACTGGAATGGATGCGCAGACAACCTAAAGCTCGAACAACCAAGTCAAAATCGCGTCAGGACGATTTTTATATCATCAAGGAAAAAGCGCAAAGTAGACGTCGTGAAAACAAAATAGAATTGGAAATCAACATGGAGCGAATGGGTAGCAAAATTATTGAGCTACACAAAATCTCAAAGAAATTCAAGGATCGTGTGATTTTGGATAACTTTAGTTTTGATTTTCAAAGAGGCGAACGCATTGGGATTATTGGCAAAAATGGAACAGGAAAATCTACTTTTTTGAATGTCCTAACAGGTACTTTGCCACCAGATAGCGGAAAAGTCATTGTGGGTGACACTATTAAAATTGGGTATTACACTCAATCAGGAATTAACCCAAAACCCAATCAAAGAGTCATTGACATCATCAAAGAATACGGCGAATACATTCCGTTGAGCAAAGGAAGAATCATTTCGGCTTCGCAATTATTGGAACGCTTTCTGTTTGATTCTAAAAAGCAATATGATTTTGTAGAAAAGCTGAGCGGAGGCGAATTGAAACGCTTATACTTGTGTACCGTATTGATTCAGAATCCTAACTTCTTAATTCTCGATGAGCCTACCAATGATTTGGATATTGTAACCCTGAATGTTTTAGAGAATTTCCTTTTAGACTATCCAGGTTGTTTGCTAGTAGTATCGCACGACCGTTATTTTATGGATAAAATTGTAGATTATTTATTCGTGTTTAGAGGTCAAGGAGAGATTGAAAACTTTCCGGGCAATTACTCTGATTTTAGAGCATACGAAGACAGCGCAGATGTCGCCCAAAAAGAAGAAAACAAAAGTGAGAAAAAAGATTGGAAACAAAATAATCCATCAGGAAACTTGACTTTTAACGAGCAAAAAGAATATCAAAAAATAGAAAAAGAAATTAAAGACCTAGAACTAGAAAAAGCCAAAATAGAACAGCTTTTCACTGACGGCCAAGTCATTGACATCGAAAAGAAAGCCAAAGAATTGGAGGATATCATCAAAAAAATCGAAACTAAAGAAGAGCGTTGGTTTGAACTTTCTGCTAAATTAGAAGGGTAACCAATTTTAAAAATAAAAATCGTTATTTTACTTTTTTTGGAAAGGACAATTCTATCAACTAGTGTTTTTACTACTTTCGCGTTTATATAAATTTAATTATAATATGAGACACCTTTTATCCACCTTATTAGCAATAACTTTTTTTATTTCATGCTCTAAAGACATTGAAACAGTAACAGATTATACTGCCAAAAATGAGCAAGAAATAAAAGATTACCTAGCCAAAAATAATTTAACCGCACAAAGAACTGATTCAGGTTTGTATTACATCATCAATGAACCTGGCACAGGAACAAAACCTACAGCAACATCTAATGTTACTGTGGCATACAAAGGATATTTTACCAACGGAAATGTATTTGACCAAAGCAAAGCAGAAGGCATCTCTTTTGGATTAAATCAAGTGATCAAAGGATGGACAGAAGGAATTCCTTATTTTAAAACAGGAGGAAGTGGAGTACTCTTAATCCCCTCTCATTTGGGATACGGAAGCTCTAATTACGGACCAATTCCTGGAGGTTCTGTACTTATTTTCGATGTTAAATTAATTTCTGTAAATTAGTTTATTTGAAAAAAAAACACAAAGCCGCTACCTCTTAGATAGTGGCTTTTTTCATGCTTCTAATCGACTTGTAAAACACATATTTTTAAAATACATTTATAGAAATTAAATGGAATGAAAAAGATAGTATTGTTTCTGCTCTTATCTTATAGTGTTTATCTTCAAGCACAACATAATAACGAGAATTATTCGAGTAACTCATCAACAAAAAAATACAATTTCGGTATAGAACTCGATGCCTTACCTTATGCTACGGGCGGTTACTTTGCTGGAGCTTGGATTGGAAAAAACCAATGGAGAACACGGGCACTTCTAGCCGATGTAAACCTACCTGATTTTACCACCAAAAAAGGATTTACAAACCATCATGTTAGAGCATATGCTGTGCTTCTGGATCGGTTTCTTAATAAAAACTGGAAAGGCTGGTGGGTTGGTGCTGGTCCTGTATATTGGAAAAGCTCCATTCAAGATGACAACCGAAAAACAACTCAAAATTTTGAAAACATATTACTTAATGGTAGCATTGGGTACAATTTCACTATTTACAAAAACCTGTATGTTTCACCTTGGGCAGGTATGAGTTGCAAGATTGGAGGCAACGACCACTTTAGACTTGAAAACAAAGCCTATAAATTACCGCTTTTAAATCCTGAATTGTCTATAAAACTTGGTATATTCTTCTGATTTAAATAAAATCATCAAACTTGCGCTTGTACCTTTTTTTTAAAAAAAAGAGATTAACTCCTATTCATTTACTCCTCATATAAGATGTTACTTTTTTCACTAAAATCATACTTGAACTTTTTATGGCGCTCCAAAAACGAACATGGCGTACACTCTCCTTTTGTTTTCTCATTGGTAACCCGTTGTTTTTATAACAAAGAGAACAAACCAAAATACTCCCTCCTAAAAAACTACAGAAAAGCATTACTCGAGAATAAAGAAACAATTACCGTTAAGGATTTTGGTGCAGGTTCAAGGGTATTCAAATCCAACAAAAGACAGATTGCAAAAATTGCAAAAACTGCTGGGATTTCGGCAAAACGAGCTGAGTTATTGTATAGAATTGTTGAGTATTTTGAGCCAAAATCGATTTTAGAAATAGGAACTTCGTTAGGATTAGCTACCTCTGCCCTTGCGTTAGGAAATCCAAAAGCAAAAATTACAACACTAGAAGGTTGTCCCGAAACTTCAAGAATTGCCCAAGAGCAATTAAACAAAAGTCGTATCGAAAATATAAAATCAGTAACCACATCATTTGAATCGTTTTTCACATCCAAAGAGCTCGATAAACATTACGATTTTATTTATTTTGATGGAAACCATTCAAAAGAAGCAACTCTGAACTACTTCGAATATTTATTACCCACTATACATAACGAAACAGTATGGATTTTTGATGATATCCATTGGTCTGCTGCAATGGAAGAAGCTTGGGAAATTATTAAAAAACACCCTCAAGTGAAAGTGACTATCGATACCTATCAATGGGGCTTAGTTTTCTTTAGAAAGGAACAAGCCAAAGAGCATTTTGTAATTCGGATTTAAAGTTGTGTAAACACTTAAATAATTTAAATTTGTTGTAACAATATCGTTCATTTGCAGTCCTATCTGCTATAAGTAAAGTAAACTATTAAACTTCCAACCAATAATGAGCAATCCACTTATCAAAATAACCAATATTAAACGAAATTTTTCATTGGGTAACGAAACGGTTTATGTGTTAAAAGGAATCGATTTAGAAATATACAAAGGAGAATATGTAGCGCTCATGGGGCCATCGGGATCCGGAAAATCTACCTTAATGAATCTTTTGGGTTGTTTAGACACCCCAACATCTGGAAATTACATTTTGAATGGCAAAGACGTCAGCAAAATGAGAGATGACGAATTGGCCGAAATTAGAAATAAAGAAATTGGCTTCGTTTTTCAAACGTTTAACCTTTTGCCAAGAACAACAGCATTGGACAATGTTGCTCTACCAATGATTTATGCAGGTTATTCAAAATCAGAACGTGTAGCAAGAGCCACAGATGTACTCCAACAAGTAAACCTAGCCGATAGAATGGATCACCAACCTAACCAACTTTCAGGAGGTCAACGTCAGCGTGTGGCTATTGCAAGAGCCCTTGTCAACAAACCTTCTATCATCCTTGCCGATGAACCTACCGGAAATCTAGATAGTAAAACTTCGGTTGAAATTATGAAGTTATTTGGTGACATTCACGCTCAAGGAAATACCGTTATTCTAGTAACTCACGAAGAGGATATTGCGGCTTATGCACACCGCGTAATTCGTTTAAGAGACGGATTGATAGAGACAGATACTACAAAGTAATTTATAAATTGGATTTGTTAATTAGTTAACCCATAAACAGTCCCGATACTTTGGGACAATCAAACTTCTTAGGATGAAAGTATATACAAAAACGGGGGACACAGGAACCACCGCTTTATTTGGAGGAACTCGAGTACCAAAAGATCATGCCCGTATTGAAAGTTATGGCACTGTAGATGAACTCAATTCCTACATCGGCTTGATTCGTGATCAAGAAATGGACAATCATTATAAAAATACACTTATCGAGGTGCAAGATCGTTTGTTCACCATTGGAGCTATATTAGCGACACCACCCGAAAAAGAAGTGATGAAAAACGGAGAACTACGTTTAAAAAAATTAGGTATAGTAGCAGAAGACATTGAGTTTTTAGAACTTGAAATTGACGCTATGGAAGCTTTGCTTCCACCTATGACTCATTTTGTTTTACCAGGAGGACACACTACCGTGTCATATTGTCATATTGCGCGTTGTGTTTGCCGAAGAGCCGAACGATTAGCCGTGCATTTAAGCCACAACGAACCTGTTCCTCCAATCGCTATTCAGTACTTGAACCGACTTTCTGACTACCTTTTTGTATTGGCACGAAAGTTGACCCTAGATTTGAATGCAGAGGAAGTAAAATGGATTCCTAGAAAGTAATTTTTTTCCTAAAAAAAACGTTCTTAACTTTACGCAAAAATAAATTGCATTTTACTTGTATTATTCCGTAAAAAATTTATTTTTGCACAAATTAAATCGACAAAATATGTATTGGACATTAGAATTAGCATCTTATTTAAGTGATGCACCATGGCCTGCTAACAAAGACGAACTTATTGACTACGCTATTAGAGCTGGAGCTCCATTAGAAGTAGTAGAAAACCTTCAATCTATTGAAGATGAGGGCGAGATATATGAATCAATGGAAGAAATTTGGCCAGATTATCCTACGGACGAAGATTACCTTTGGAACGAGGATGAGTATTAAAAAGTAACCCAAGAAAAAGTCTCAAAAAGAGGCTTTTTTTTTGTTAGAAATAACACAAAATATAAAACAGAAATACAACTAAATCATGAGTTTCATTAACAGCATATTAAAAATATTTGTAGGCGATAAATCTCAAAAAGATATTAAAGCCTTACAACCTTATCTCAATAAAATCAAAAGTTTTGAAAGTACTCTTCAAGGACTTTCTCACGATGAACTAAGAGCCAAAACTGCTTTCTTTAAAGAAAAAATAAAACAAGCAAGAGCTGAAAAAGATGCCAAAATTGCTACTTTAAAAGAAGAAGTAGAAACTATCTCAGATATCGATAAAAGAGAGGATATTTATATCGCTATTGACGCTCTTGAAAAAGAAGCCTATGATATTTCTGAAAAAACCTTAATGGAAATTCTTCCTGAAGCTTTTGCAGTAGTAAAAGAAACAGCCCGAAGATTCAAAGAAAACACTACCATAAGTGTTACAGCCACACCAAAAGACCGAGAATTATCAGCTACCAAAAGTTACATTACGATTGTAGGTGATACCGCTAACTGGGCCAATTCATGGAATGCAGCAGGTAAAGAAATTACTTGGGACATGATTCATTATGATGTACAGTTAATCGGTGGTATGGTGTTGCACCAAGGTAAAATTTCTGAAATGCAAACGGGTGAAGGAAAAACATTAGTTGCTACTCTTCCTTTATACTTAAATGCTTTGACGGGAAATGGAGTACACTTAGTAACTGTAAATGATTACTTAGCCAAACGTGATAGTACGTGGAAAGCCCCTCTGTTTGAATTTCATGGTTTAACGGTAGATTGTATTGATAATCACCAACCAAATTCTGAAGGCAGAAAAAAAGCTTACGATGCAGATATTACCTACGGAACCAATAACGAATTTGGTTTCGATTACCTGAGAGACAATATGGCACATTCGCCAGAGGATTTAGTGCAACGTAAACACAATTACGCCATTGTCGATGAGGTGGATTCTGTGTTGATAGATGACGCTAGAACTCCATTAATCATTTCTGGTCCAGTTCCTCAAGGAGACCGTCATGAATTTATGGAATTGAAACCAAAAATCGAAAACTTAGTAAACCTACAGCGTCAATTGGCCAATGGATTTTTGGCTGAAGCAAAAAAGCTAATCAAAGAAGGAAACACCAAAGATGGTGGTTTCAATTTATTGAGAGCTTACAGAAGCTTACCAAAAAACAAAGCATTGATTAAATTCTTGAGTGAAGAAGGTATCAAGCAATTGCTTCAAAAGACAGAAAACCAATACATGCAAGACAACAATCGTGAAATGCATGTTGTAGATGAAGCTTTATACTTTGTTATAGAAGAAAAAAACAATCAAGTAGAATTGACGGATAATGGAATTAAATTCCTTTCTGGTGATACAGATGCAGACTTCTTCGTTCTTCCAGACATTGGAACTGAAATTGCAGCTATCGAAAAACAAAATTTAGACAAAGATGCTGAAGCAGAAGCTAAAGAAAGATTGTTCCAAGATTTTGGAGTAAAAAGCGAGCGTATCCATACGTTAACTCAATTGTTAAAAGCTTATACTCTTTTTGAAAAAGATGTTGAATATGTAATCATGGACAATAAAATCCTTATTGTTGATGAACAAACAGGACGTATTATGGATGGTCGTCGTTACTCAGACGGATTACACCAAGCCATTGAAGCCAAAGAAAATGTAAAAATTGAAGCAGCCACTCAAACTTTTGCTACAGTTACTTTACAAAACTACTTTAGAATGTATAACAAACTAGGTGGTATGACTGGAACAGCTGTAACAGAGGCTGGCGAGTTATGGCAAATCTACAAATTGGATGTTGTTGAAATTCCAACAAACAAGGGAATTGCCAGAATTGACAAAGACGATTTGATTTACAAAACCACTCGTGAAAAATTCAATGCCGTAATCGAAGATGTTACCGAGTTATCTAAAGCAGGAAGACCTGTCTTAATTGGAACTACTTCTGTTGAAATTTCAGAATTATTGAGCAGAATGCTTAAAATGCGTGGTATTACTCACAATGTATTGAATGCCAAAATGCACAAACAAGAGGCTCAAATTGTTGAAGAAGCAGGTAAACCAGGTGTGGTAACTATCGCTACCAACATGGCGGGTCGTGGAACGGATATCAAATTGACACCAGAAGTAAAAGCAGCTGGTGGACTGGCCATCATCGGTACGGAACGTCACGATTCGCGTCGTGTGGACCGTCAGTTACGTGGTCGTGCTGGTCGTCAAGGAGACCCAGGAAGTTCTCAATTCTATGTTTCTTTAGAGGATAATTTAATGCGTTTGTTTGGTTCTGAAAGAGTAGCCAAAGTAATGGATAGAATGGGCTTACAAGAAGGTGAAGTAATTCAACATTCTATGATGACCAAATCTATCGAACGCGCACAGAAAAAAGTAGAAGAAAACAACTTTGGAGTTCGTAAACGTTTGTTAGAATATGATGACGTAATGAACGCACAACGTGAAGTGGTATACAAACGTCGTCGTCATGCTTTGTTTGGCGAGCGTTTGAAATTAGATATCGCCAATATGTTGTATGATACTTGCGAATTAATTGTTACCAACAATAAATTAAGCAACGATTACAAAAACTTCGAGTTTGAATTGATTCGTTACTTCTCTATCACGTCACCAGTTAGCGAAAGTGATTTTGCCAAACTGAATGAAATGGAGTTAACTGGAAAAATATACAAAGCCACATTAGATTTTTACACCGAAAAAACAGCAAGAAGCGCTAGAGAAGCCTTCCCTATTATCAAAAGTGTATATGAGGACCCAAACAACCAATTCGAGCGCATTGTAGTTCCTTTCTCAGACGGAATTAAATCCTTGAATGTGGTAACCGATTTGAAAAAAGCTTACGATACTGAAGGAGCGCAATTAGTAGCTGATTTTGAAAAAAACATCACTTTAGCGATTGTAGACGAAGCTTGGAAAAAACATTTACGTAAAATGGACGAATTGAAACAATCGGTTCAATTGGCAGTTCACGAACAAAAAGACCCCTTGCTTATTTACAAATTAGAAGCCTTCAACTTATTCCGCTCTATGTTGGATAATGTGAATAAAGAAGTGATTTCATTCTTATTTAAAGGTGACTTGCCAGCTCAAGAAAATCAAAGAATTCAAGAAGCTAAAGAAGTAGAACGTCCAAAAGAGGATTACCAACTGAATAAAGACGAAATCGAGAACAGCGAAAGTATCAATCGCGAGGCAGGACAAACACAAGCTCGTCAAGTGACTGAAACTATTGTTCGCGACCAGCCTAAAATTAATCGTAATGATACGGTAACTATTCAAGAAGTAGCTACTGGCAAAACCGAAACGATGAAATACAAAAAAGCTGAAAGCTTATTAGCAGCTGGAACTTGGGTTTTAGTAAGCTAAACCCAATTTTATATAACAAAACAAAGGCTACCCAAAAGGTAGCCTTTGTTATTTGGTAAAGGTAAAAAGTCAAATTCTAAATTCTAAATTCCAAGGCTAACAGCTAAAAGCCATAAGCCAAATGCTATTTTTTCTCCTCAAAATAACGCGCCTCGATGCGTTTGATGTCTTTGATGGATTTTCGTGCCCAATCGAGTCGTTTTTCTAGAATTTGTGCTTCGGTTAATTGCCAAGGAATATCGGAATTGCGCAAACGATTGGTTAGATTTTGCAAAATAATTGCAGCGGATACTGAAATATTCAAACTTTCGGTGAAACCTACCATAGGTATTTTGAGGAAACCATCGGCTTTTTGCATAATCTCTTCTGATAAACCTTCTTTTTCGGTACCAAAACACAAAGCGCTGGGTTTAGAAAAATCAAAATTCTCTAAATCACAATCATTGGTATGAGGTGTGGTGGCTATGATTTGATAACCTTTACTTTTTAGTGTATCGATACAATTGCTTACCGAATCAAATGGGGTAATATCGACCCACTTTTGAGCGCCCATAGCGATTTGTTTGTCGATTCGTTTACCAAAACGCTGCTCGATTACATTCATATTTTGTACCCCAAAAACTTCACAACTACGCATAACCGCACTAGCATTGTGCATTTGAAACACGTCCTCGACTACCACTGTAAAATGATTGGTTCTGTTTTTGAGTACTTTTAAGAAATTCTCTTTTCTATTGTCGGTTAAAAATCCTTCTAAATATTCTAGGTAATCCAAATCTATCATCCCTGATTTTTTTTTGGCAAAAATAAGAAAAGTAATTAGTCCTTAGTAATTAGAGATTAGTATTTGGGTTTTGGAATTTGTAATTTGAGTTTTGGATTTTGGAATTGGGAATTGGGAATTGATTGAAAAAATGATTTTATTTGAGTTGTTGTTTTTGCGTGAGGGATAGTAGCTAGCTACCGAAGTAGCGCGGATAGCCCGACCGCAGCTTCGCAAAGGGGCGCATAACACGCTTGCTGAATGCCCCTTTGTGAAGCTGTGGGCACGCCCAAATAATGGTGAACAAATTAATTTACTACAAATGAAAAAGAAGTTAGTGGTTTTAACAGGAGCCGGAATAAGTGCTGAAAGCGGCATAAAAACCTTTAGAGATAGCGACGGATTGTGGGAAGGGCACGATGTAATGGAGGTGGCAACGCCAGAAGGATGGCGAAAAAATCCTGCATTGGTTTTGGATTTTTACAATCAAAGAAGGAAGCAACTATTGGAGGTCAAGCCGAATATGGCGCATCTGGTTTTGGTGGAATTGGAGCAGGGTTTTGAAGTTCATATTGTCACGCAAAATGTAGATGATTTGCATGAACGTGCGGGAAGTCAGAACGTTTTACACTTGCACGGTGAGTTGCTAAAAGTACGAAGCACACGAAATGAATCGTATGTTTTGGATTGGAGAGGTGATTTGCAACTGGGCGATTGTGATGCGAACGGCAACCAATTACGTCCGCATATTGTTTGGTTTGGCGAAGCGGTTCCTGCCCTAGAAGCCGCGATTGATTTGGTAGAACAAGCGGATTATATCGCCATTATTGGAACTTCGTTGCAAGTGTATCCTGCGGCAGGACTGACGGATTTTGCACCCAAAAATGTTCCTATTTTTTATATTGACCCCAAAGCGACTACAATTCCGAATTTGAGAAATCCGCTGACTTGTATTGCTATGAAGGCTACAGAAGGAATTCTTGTTTTGCAACAAAAGTTATTGGAATTAGAGAAAAAAACTAAGTCTTGAAAACTGAATACTGAACACTTATGCTTATTTTTGTGCCTTTCGAACAAAAAACACAACAATGACTACTTTAAACGAATTAAATGCCATTTCTCCTATTGATGGGAGATATAGAAATAAAACAATTGCATTAGCGCCTTTTTTCTCGGAAGAAGCGTTGATTAAATACCGTGTTTTGGTTGAAATCGAGTATTTCATTGCCCTATGCGAACAACCTTTACCACAATTGAATGGAGTAAACCCAAGTGTATTTGAGAGTTTACGCAACATCTACAAAAACTTTAGTACCGAAGATGCGCTTTGGATTAAGGAAACTGAAAAAGTTACCAATCACGACGTAAAAGCGGTAGAATACTTTATAAAAGACGCTTTTGAAAAATTGGGTCTTTCGGCTCACAAAGAGTTTATTCATTTTGGATTGACTTCTCAGGACATTAACAATACGGCTATTCCGCTTTCGACAAAAGAAGCATTTGAAAAAGTGTATATGCCATCCTTGATTGGTTTAATTGCCAAATTGAAAGAGTTAAGTCAAGAATGGGCTCACGTTCCTATGTTGGCTCGTACGCACGGTCAGCCTGCCTCTCCTACTCGTTTAGGAAAAGAAATTGGGGTATTTGTTGAGCGTTTAGAAGAACAAATGCGTTTGTTGTTTAATATCCCGTTTGCGGCTAAATTTGGTGGTGCTACTGGAAATTACAATGCACACCACGTTGCCTATCCACAAATTGACTGGAGACAATTTGGTAAAAAATTCGTGGAAGATACCTTAGGATTGCACCATTCTTTCCCAACGACTCAGATTGAACATTACGACCATTTTGCTGCTTTTTTCGATGCTTTAAAAAGAATCAACACCATCATTATCGATTTGGACCGTGATATTTGGACGTATGTTTCGATGGAGTATTTTAAACAAAAAATCAAAGCTGGCGAAATTGGTTCTTCAGCTATGCCACATAAAGTAAACCCTATTGATTTTGAAAACTCTGAAGGAAATTTAGGCATTGCCAATGCGATTTTTGAGCATTTGTCTGCCAAATTACCGATTTCAAGACTACAACGCGATTTGACCGACAGTACCGTTTTGAGAAACATTGGAGTGCCAATGGGACATACACTTATTGCTTTTGAAGCAACTTTGAAAGGATTGAACAAATTGCTATTGAACGAAAGTAAATTCCACGAAGATTTAGAAAACAATTGGGCCGTTGTAGCCGAAGCGATTCAAACAATTTTGCGTCGCGAAGCCTATCCAAATCCTTATGAAGCATTAAAAGGTTTGACTAGAACTAACGAGGCGATTACTAAAGATTCTATTCATAGTTTTATCGCGACCTTAGATGTTTCGGAAGCTATAAAAGCAGAATTACTACAAATCACACCAAGTAATTTTATTGGAATTTAATCGTCCAAAAAATATTTTTACCTACAAAAGCTATCCTAACCGATAGCTTTTTTTTGGTTTTAACTTTTTGTTGTAGCTCAAAAACAGGATTTCAAAAACGATTTTTGTAAATTAGCCAAAATCGAGATTTTATAATTTTCAAAACCAAAAATAATGAGTGCAGTTGCAGAAGCATCAACCCATCTTGAACCACTAATTACTGATTTGGGGTTAATACTTATGACGGCAGGAATTGCTGTATTACTGTTCAAAAAATTAAAGCAACCTTTAGTCTTAGGCTATTTAATTGCAGGATTTTTGGCTGGGAATAATTTTGACTTTTTTCCAACCATTCGCGATACCAAAAGTGTTGAAGTTTGGGCAGAGATTGGCATCATCTTTTTACTATTCAGTTTGGGTTTAGAATTCAGTTTTAAAAAACTAATCAAAGTAGGCGGAACGGCATCGATAACTGCCATCACTCAAATTAGCTTTATGATTTTTTTGGGCTATTTTGTGGGACAATTGTTAGATTGGTCCAAAATGGATAGTCTTTTTTTAGGTGTAATTCTATCTATTTCATCAACAACAATTATTTTGAAAAGTTTTGATGAATTAGGCATTAAAGTACAACGATTTGTAGGCAATGTAATTGGTGCGTTAATCGTACAGGATATTATTGCCATTTTACTAATGGTTCTTTTGTCTACAATAGCCGTTAGCGAAAATTTCTCGGGTGGTGAGTTGATTCAATCCATTTTGAAATTGGTTTTCTTTTTAGTGCTTTGGTTTTTGAGTGGAATTTTTATCATTCCAACGGTATTAAAAAAAGCCAAGCATTTATTAACAGATGAGATGTTACTTATCATTGCCATTGCTCTTTGTTTGTTGATGGTAATATTGGCTGCAAATGTTGGTTTTTCACCAGCGTTAGGTGCCTTTATCATGGGGTCAATCATTGCCGAAACCACTCAAGCGGAACATATAGAGCATTTAGTAAAGCCCGTAAAAGATTTGTTTGGCGCAGTATTTTTCGTTTCGGTTGGAATGTTGATTGACCCGCATGCTTTAGTAGAACACGCAATTCCAGTTCTAATTTTATCTATAGCAACCATACTTGGCCAATCTATTAGTTCAACCATTGGATGTCTTCTCTCTGGTCAACCACTTAAGGAATCCGTTCAAACAGGAATGAGTTTATCACAAATTGGTGAGTTTTCATTTATCATTGCTACTTTAGGAATTACGCTTCAAGTAACTAGTTCGTTCCTTTACCCAATAGTGGTTGCTGTTTCAGCAATGACAACGTTTAGTACACCCTATATGATTAAATTATCAGGGCCTTTTTCTGATTTTTTAAGTAGAAAACTACCCCGAAAATGGCTTAAAAAAATTGAAAGATATAGTGCAAGTACCCAAGCCATCAAAACAGTTAATAATTGGAAAATTGTCATTAATGCTTATTTGATACAGGTAATTATTCACTCTATAATTATTGTTGCCGTTATTTTACTTTCATCAAGATTCATTCTGCCATTAGTAAAAGAATATCCTTTTGGAGCAGCTATAGGCGCTTTAATTACATTGGCTTTTTTAGCGCCATTTCTTTGGGCATTATCGCTAAGAAGAGTTGCGGTTGCCGAGGTTAGTATTCTTTTGGAAGAGCGAAAATCTAGAGGTCCAATGGCAATGTTATTCTTATTTAGAATACTAATTGCCATTGTTTATATTGGCTTGTTATTGAATATCTTCTTTTCTCAAAAAACAGCTTTACTTGCGTTTGTAGTGGCTATTATTCTATACTTTTTGTTCCAAAAGAGATTAAACCATCAGTATCATAAAATAGAGAATCATTTTTTATCCAATTTAAATGATAGAGAAATCACAAAAGCTAAAAGAAGTCGTAGTGATTTATCGCCTTGGGATGGTCACATGGCAGTTTTTGATATTGCAGCCGAATCGAATATTGCTGGTGAGACTTTAAAAAAATTACAACTAAGAGAACAACTTGGAATCAACGTTGCTTCTATCAAAAGGGGTGAAATTACCATTCATATTCCAGACGCCAACGAGCGAATTTTTCCTGGAGATGAAGTATTTGTAATTGGAACTGATGCTCAAGTACAAGAATTCAAAAAATATTTGGACCAACACGAAATTGAAGCCACACCAGAAGTTAGAGAACCAGATATTGTACTCCGACAAATTGAGTTAAAAAATCATGAGTTTATTGGTAAAAGCATCAAAGAGTCTAAACTTCGTGAAAAGACAAAAGGCCTAGTAGTGGGAATTGAAAAAAGAGGACAACGGTTCATGAATCCTGAATCGAATATCTTGCTAGAAAAAGATGATATTTTGTGGATTGTAGGCGATAAAAAATTATTAGCTGATTTGGTGCATGAATAAAGCACTAAGGACTTAAAATCCATGGTTTTGGTTATAGACTTAAGCCTTCACGTTTGAACACTAAAAAACCGCAAATTCGCAAATTACAAACTTACAAGCAGACTATAATTTGCGGTAAACATTTTTAGAACCTGAAAGGAAAACGCACTAAAGCACATAGTTTTAAATAAAATTTGAGACCAACAAAAAAGTGCAAAATCGAAATTTTGCACTTTTAAAAATTTATTGATAAAATTAGAACTACCTAGAATAATTAGGAGCTTCTTTAGTAATCGTCACGTTGTGAGGATGACTTTCGTTGATTCCACTTGAAGTAATACGAACAAACCTACCTGTTTCTTTTAGAGTTGGAATGTCTTTTGCTCCGCAATACCCCATACCAGCACGAAGTCCACCAATAAATTGTTGCATACTTTCGTTCAACTCGCCTTTGTAAGGTACGCGTCCAACAATTCCTTCCGGTACCAATTTCTTCACATCGTCTTCTACGTCTTGGAAATAACGATCTTTGGATCCTTCTTGCATCGCTTCAACAGAACCCATTCCTCTGTAAGATTTGAATTTTCTTCCTTCAAATATAATAGTCTCCCCTGGTGATTCTTTGGTACCTGCCAATAATGACCCTAACATTACACAGTCAGCTCCAGCAGCAATGGCTTTAGGAATATCTCCTGTATAACGAATTCCTCCATCTGCAATAACCGGAACTCCAGAACCTTTGATAGCCGCAGCAACTTCGAGAACCGCAGAAAACTGAGGAAAACCAACTCCTGCAACAACTCTTGTAGTACAAATAGAACCTGGTCCAATTCCTACTTTTACCCCATCAGCTCCACTTTCAACCAAGTATTGTGCTGCTTCTGGTGTTGCAATATTACCAACAATAACATCAATTTGTGGGAATTTAGACTTTACTTCTTTTAATACATTAACCACACCTTGTGTATGACCGTGAGCGGTATCGATAATAATAGCGTCTACTCCTGCGTGAACCAAAGCTTCGGCTCTTTGCACTGCATCTCCAGTAACTCCAATGGCAGCAGCTACTCGTAGGCGTCCATAAATATCTTTATTAGCAATTGGTTTTTGAGTTAATTTAGTAATATCTCTAAACGTAATCAAACCAACCAATTCGTATTTATCATTTACAACAGGTAACTTTTCGATTTTATGCCCTTGCAAAACTACCTCAGCTTGTTCTAATGAGGTTCCTTCTGCAACCGTAATCAAATTATCTTTAGTCATTACCTCAACGATAGCTCTTGACGTATTTTTCTCAAAACGCAAATCTCGGTTGGTAACAATTCCTTTTAGAATTTTATTTTCATCAACAATTGGAATACCTCCAATGCCATATTCTTTCATTGCCATTTTAGCATCAGCAACTGTAGAAGTCAACGGCAAAGTAACAGGGTCGATAATCATTCCTGACTCGGCTCTTTTCACTTTTCTTACTTTAGCTGCTTGCTGCTCAATAGTCATGTTCTTGTGCAACACTCCAATACCTCCTTCTTGAGCCATAGCAATCGCCATAGCACTTTCAGTCACTGTATCCATAGCGGCAGATACAATAGGTACATTTAAAGTTATGTTTCTTGAAAATTTGGACTGAATACTCACTTCGCGAGGAAGAACGCTAGAGTAATTGGGAACTAATAATACATCATCGTAAGTTAAACCTTCACCGATAATCTTGGAATTGTGTGCTTTCATGGTGCAATTTCTAGTTGAATTGCGTGCAAATATAGACAATCTTAAGCAAAAAAACACCTAAACTTTACATTTATTGCCTAAATTGCAGGAATTGGAATATTTGTCAGTACTCATCAAACGGACAAAAACAATCAACAACCCCTATCATCATGTCTGAATCCAATATTACCTCTATTCAAGGGCTTTCTTCGGAAGAAGTAATCGCCTCTAGAACAAAAAACGGTGCCAATTCAACCGAACATCAACAAAAAAACAACTTTTTGCACTCGCTCTTCGAATTGATAAAGGAACCTATGTTCTTATTATTACTCACGGCTTCTAGTGTTTATTTCATAACTGCGGATTACAATAATGGCATTTTTATGCTTTTGGCTATTATTTTGGTCGTATCGATTTCCTTGTACCAGGAATCGAAAAGTAGAAATGCCATCGCTGCATTATCAAAATTAACACAACCCAAATGCAAAGTCATTCGAAATGGGGTAGTTGTTGAAATTCCTAGTGAAGAAATTGTTTTGGGCGATTTTATGCAAACAGAAGAAGGAACTTTTGTTCCCGCAGACGGAATTATCATCCAATCCAATGACTTTTCAGTTAATGAATCCATATTAACAGGCGAATCTTTAGCTGTATTTAAAAGCGAACAAACCCAAGACAAACAAATTTATCAAGGAACTATAGTCGCTAGCGGATTGGCTATTTGCCAAGTTACAGCTATTGGTAATCAAACACAATTGGGTAAAATTGGAAAAAGTCTAGACAACATAACGGAAGAAAAAACGCCATTACAGATTCAAATCAGCAATTTTGTCACTTACATTTCTTTGATTGGTTTGATTGCTTTTGTAATTGTTTGGGGAATCAACTATTGGAATTCTAAACTAATTTTAGACAGCTTACTAAAAGCATTAACCCTCGCTATGAGTATTATCCCCGAAGAAATTCCGGTAGCTTTTACCACTTTTATGGCACTTGGAGCTTGGCGATTACTCCGAATGGGAATTATTGTAAAGCAGACTAAAACCGTAGAAACTTTAGGAAGTGCCACCGTAATTTGTACCGACAAAACAGGTACCATCACCGAAAACAAAATGAGTCTTGCCGAATGGTTTACTCTTGATGCTACAACGGTTACGGCAAGCCATACCCATTTAAACCCTAAAGAACAAGAACTTATCAAGGCTGCAATGTGGGCAAGTGAGCCCATCCCTTTTGATGCTATGGAAATAGCGTTGCATGAAACCTACACCAACTCCATTGCAACAGACGAGCGTCCTCTCTATAAAATGATTCACGAATATCCTTTGAGTGGAAAACCACCCATGATGACACATCTATTCGAAAACAAAGAAGAAAATCGAATTATTGCAGCCAAGGGAGCTCCAGAAGCCATTATTGCCTGTTCAAAACTATCGGAATCTGAAAAAGAAAAAATCAACAATGCTTTTCTCGCTATGACCCAAAAGGGATTTCGTGTGTTGGGCGTCGGGACAGCTGATTTTAACGGAACCAATTTCCCTAAAACACAACAAGAATTTGAACTAGATTTCAAAGGGCTAGTTGCTTTTTATGACCCTCCAAAAAAGAACATCAAAGCTGTTTTAGAAACTTTTTATAAAGCTGGAATTGCCGTAAAAATAATTACAGGCGACAATGCCGCAACCACCGCAACAATTGCTCAACAAATTGGTTTTAAAAACCCTGAAAAAATACTCAATGGAGACGAACTAATGCAAATGAGTCCTGCTACATTAAAAGAGAAAGTAATGGAAACTACTATTTTTACTAGAATGTTTCCAGAGGCAAAACTCAAAATCATTCAAGCGCTAAAAGACAATAATCAAATTGTAGCCATGACCGGAGATGGTGTAAACGACGGGCCTGCGCTAAAATCAGCACACATCGGAATTGCTATGGGCAAAAAAGGAACTGAAATTGCCAAACAAGCCGCCAATTTAATTTTGATTGACGATGATTTTTCAAAAATGACAGAAGCCATTGCCATGGGAAGAAAAATCTATATGAATCTCAAAAAAGCCATTCGATACATTATCTCTATCCATATTCCCATCATTTTAATTGTGCTTATTCCTTTAGCTTTGGGATGGGTTTATCCTAACATCTTTTCACCAGTGCATATTATTTTTTTAGAAATAATTATGGGACCTACTTGCTCTATCATTTATGAGAATGAACCAATGGAAGACAATCTGATGACACAAAAACCAAGACCATTGAGTACCACTTTTTTCAGTTGGAAAGAAATCACCATTAGCCTAATTCAAGGACTATGGATAACCGCAGGATTGTTGGTCGTTTACCAATTTGCTGTAGTCAATCAATATAGCGAAAACAGTACTCGAACTATGGTATTTTTGACCTTGATTCTGTCGAATGTGTTCTTAACTTTAGCCAATCGCTCCTTTTATTATTCTGTTTTAACCACTTGGAAATACAAGAATAACCTGGTAGTGCTCATCATCGGAATCACGCTTTTCATCACCGCTTTACTGCTTTTTATTCCACCATTATCTGAATTTTTCTTATTCGAAAAAATCACTTTACTTCAAATAGGATGGTGTACTCTAGTAGCTATAATTGCCGTCTTTTGGATTGAAATTTACAAATTCTTCAAAAGAAGAAAAAGCTAAAAAATATAAAATTTCAAGAATAAAAAATCCCAAATTCCAACTATAACTTTGGAATTTGGGATTTACTATTTAGGATTTGGAATTTAGGATTTGGGATTTGAATTATCTAGTATTCTCCCTCTTTTTTCTCAGCAAAAATAAGGTTAAGTCCTAGTTGAAAAGAGGCACTTTGCGCCTTGGCTACATCTCTAAGTTCTAATAAATTATCGGCCATCAAATAAAAATTGACAGGCCCTATTTGTGTTGACAAACCCAAACCAATATTCTTACTCGAAAATGAATCAACGGTATACGAGGCTTTGGCTTCTAAACCAGTAAAAATTTTCTTTCTATAAAAAGCCGTCAGCGCCATCATTGGAAGTCGTGGTGTAGACATTGCAAAATATTGTAATCCAACGGAATTATTATACTTTTCAGAGCCATCATTGGGTTTACAATTACAACTTTCTTCTTCGGTTTGCCCAAAGGAATATTGAGCAGAAGCATTAAATTTGACGGGTCTCCAAGAAGTGTAACTTCCATAGAGTGTATCTCTTGGAAAAGCATCATTAAACTCTTTGGTAATGTTATTACCTCCAGTTCCTGTAAAAAAATCAGGAAGAATACCTTCATATTTATAGGTTCCTCTGGCACGATAGCTCTCTACTTCTTTTGTATGACGAATAAAACCTACATCAAGTACGCTAGCGGTAATTTGAATGTCTTTTTTGGGATAATAGGTGATTCCAGCATCGAAACCTAAACCTAAATTACCTCCTAAAAGCGCTCTTTTTTGTATGTCTTTTGCAACATCCGAGTCGTCATCTTTGTCATCATACTTTGCAATTCCAGAGGTATTCAACAACATATCAGCCGAGATGACTTGTTCATACATAGTGTTCCCATTTGAAGGAATCGTATACAAATAGCCTGAATTTTTGGTGGAACGCGCATCGAAAATACTAGAATAAATCTTTCCTCTCACACCCCAAACCAATTTTTCATTTTCTCGCTTATTGTAGCCTACGTGAAAAACACTCAACATTTCGGCACGAGCATTCAAATCACTCAGATTAAAATACTTTCCTAAATAATTTTGATTTCCGTCTAAAGCTAAAATGGCTAAATCCTTCGGTACATAACTCAACACATCAAATTCTTCATACATTCCAAAAGAAATATAAGCAGTATTATTCCAATCGCCTACTTTAAATCCTCCTTGAAAAACCTCCAATTGCTGATTAACACTTACTTTGTCATTTCTTGATGTTGAAAAAATAACATTACGCAATTTGGTATTAAAATCTACACCATTGTCCGCAAATAAATCATAAGCAGAAAATCCAGTTGAACCAACATTCGCAGAAATCCCAGACAATAAAGGAACACCAGCGTACCATCTATAAGATACATCAGCCCCTGGATTTAAAGATAAAGATTGTGGAATTGCCGTAAAATTATACAAAACGGCTTTGTTTTGAGCCAATAGTACACCCCCTAAAATTAGTAGCGCACAGGTAATAACTTTTCTCATTGAATATCAAAATAGGCGGTTACACTTGAACGTAATTTCAAATTCCCAACACTAGTCGAGGATAATGGCGGCCCTGGCAATAAGGTCACAACAAAAGCAATCTTTTTGGTTTGCTTTAATAAATCAAGATTAGTGCCTTGAAATGTTTGTGTCAAAGTGGTTTGATTGGGTGTTCCAGCATAAGCAGGAATATTCATTTGAATCGTTGTAAGTGGTGTATTGGCAGCGTCAAGAAATACCAATCGCAAAGTAAAAGCTCGATTGATGGTATTGTTGACTTCAAAAAACAAATCGGCTTTGTTTAAATTATCTCTAAAAAAAGAATCATTAAAAACACCCACTTCTGGTGTATCTATTGAGACCGCTTGTTCTGTACCATTATTTACAAACTGATTTGCCGCAACGTCAAAACTTGATAAATTAGCCACAACCACAGGTTGCAACTGAAGATCATTTACCTGATCAAAATCAAGATCACTACTGCAAGACACCGTCAAAAGCAGTACAAAAAATCCGAGTAGGGTTTGGGTTACTTTCATTTTATCATCTTTATTTCTACTATTCCAAACGAATAGTTCGTTACTTTAGTACATTTTTTAATGAAACGCTCCAAACAATTTTGAAGCCTCATTGTAGGCGCTTTCAAAACTCATGGCGCTTAAATTGGTGTTTTCTTTTTTGGCAGTAAAATAAGAAAGCAATTTTTCAGTAGGCATATTTCCCGTCAAACGATCCGTAGCCATTGGGCAACCACCAAAACCTTGAATCGCTCCATCAAATCGTCTGCAACCCGCATGATAAGCTGCATCAATTTTTTCAAACCATTTATCTGGAGTAGTATGCAAATGAGCTCCAAACTCAATATGAGGATATTTGGGAATCAAATTAGAAAACAAATGCGTAATAACTTCTGGGGTGGAACTTCCAACTGTATCAGACAATGAAAGAATCTTCACTCCCATTTGCGCCAATCGTTCTGTCCATTCGCCCACAATTTCTTCGTTCCAGGGATCTCCATAAGGGTTTCCAAATCCCATAGAAAGATAGGCTATCACTTCTTTATTGTGTTGGTCTGCAATTTCGAGAATTTCTTGTAGGGTAACCAAAGATTCTGCAATGGTTTTGTGCGTATTTCGCATTTGAAAATTCTCGGATATCGAAAAAGGAAAACCCAAATACTGAATTGGTTGATGAGAAGCGGCATCTCTGGCTCCTTGCACATTGGCGATTATGGCTAATAGTTTGCTCTCTGTTTTCGACAAATCCAGTTGTTCTAATACGGCAGCCGTATCTTGCATTTGTGGAATAGCCTTTGGAGAAACGAAACTTCCAAAATCGATACTATCAAAACCCACCCGTAATAATGCTTGAATATAGGATACTTTTCTAGCGGTAGGAATAAATGTTTTTATTCCCTGCATCGCATCTCGTGGGCATTCGATAATTTTTATTGGCTCCATATACTTCAAAGATAAAAAAAGGAATTAAAGTACAAAGCCGAAAAGTAAGAAAGTAATTAGTGATTAGTGATGAGTAACTAGTCCTTAGTTGCTAGCTTTTAGCTTAGGATTAGATGTTTTAAATTCAGAAAAACCACTAATTCTTTTGCTTCAAAATAGCTTTATTGATTGCTTTTATCAAGGCAGGCCCTTCATAAATAAAACCTGTATACAATTGAATCAAACTGGCGCCAGCTTCTAATTTCTCAATAGCATCTGCGGCAGAATGAATACCTCCCACTCCAATTATTGGGAAAGCGCGATTGCTTTTTTCGGCCAAAAATCGTATCACTTCTGTCGAACGGTTCTTCAACGGCTTGCCAGACAAGCCACCGGTTTCTCCTTTAGCTTCAGACAAAAGTCCATCACGAGAAAGCGTAGTATTCGTAGCAATTAAACCCGCGATTTTAGTTTCCGCCATAATATCAATGATGTCTAGCAACTGCTCATCGGTTAAGTCAGGCGCAATTTTTAGTAAAATCGGCTTAGGATTTACTTTAGCTATGTTTTTATTTTGAAGTGTTTGCAGTAATTGAGTCAAGGGTTCTTTGTCTTGCAACGCTCTTAAATTTGGAGTATTAGGAGAACTTACATTCACCACAAAATAATCCACATAATCGTATAAAGCATCAAAACAAATTTCATAATCCGAAGTAGCTTCTTCGTTGGGTGTCAATTTATTTTTACCAATATTACCTCCAATAAGCACATTGGTATTCGATTTTAAACGTTCTACTGCTTCTAAAACACCTCCATTATTAAATCCCATTCGATTAATAATGGCTTGATCTGCTTTTAATCTAAACAACCTTTTTTTAGGATTTCCTTCTTGTCCTTTTGGTGTTAACGTTCCTATTTCGATAAACCCAAAACCAAAATTAGAAAGTTCTTTATAAAGTGTAGCATCTTTGTCAAAACCAGCCGCCAAACCAACTGGATTTTTGAACTTTAACCCAAAAACTTCGGTCTCTAAACGTTTGTCATTTACCACATAAAGCGCTCTAAAAATTGCTGTAAATCCGGGGATTTTGGAAACTATTCTAATTAACGAGAAGGTAAAATAATGTACTTTTTCAGGGTCAAAACAAAAAAGTATCGGGCGAATCAATAATTTATACATAAGTAGTGTAGTTGTGTGCCACAAAAGTAAAGAATTGATTTCAAAAACCAGCAAAAAAGTGATCCCGAACGCTTGCTTTCAGTATAAAAAAAACTATACAAAATGTTTACCTTTGCTCAAAAAATAATACCATGCAACACATTATTGATCGTTTTATAAGTTATGTAACTGTTGATACAGAATCTGATCCAAATTCTGACACCACCCCTAGTAGCGCTAAGCAATGGGATCTTGCTCATAAACTAGTGGCTGAACTCCAACAAATTGGGCTGCAAGACGTGACTATTGACGACAAAGCTTACATTATGGCAACTTTACCAAGCAATGTTGACAAAAAAGTGCCAACCATTGGTTTTATTGCTCATTTTGATACTACTCCAGATTTCACTGGAGCCAATGTAAAACCTCAAATTGTACCCAACTACGACGGAAAGGATATCGTACTCAACGATGCACAAAACATCGTTCTTTCTCCAAAATACTTCAAAGATTTGTTGCAATACAAAGGACAAACTTTAATCACCACCGACGGAACTACGCTTCTTGGCGCCGATGATAAAGCCGGAATCACTGAGATTGTTTCGGCTATGGAATTTTTGATTCAAAACCCAGAAATCCAACACGGAACCATCAAAGTTGGTTTTACTCCTGATGAAGAAATTGGTCGTGGCGCACATCATTTTGATGTAGAAAAATTTGGCGCAGATTGGGCTTATACAATGGATGGAAGTCAAGTTGGCGAATTAGAATACGAAAATTTCAATGCCGCAGGAGCTAAAATTACCTTCAAAGGAAAAAGTGTGCATCCAGGTTACGCTAAGGGGAAAATGATCAATTCAATGCTTATAGCCAATGATTTTATTTCGGCTTTGCCAAAAGGAGAAACACCACAAGAAACCAGAGGATATGAAGGCTTTTTCCATGTTCACCATCTTAATGGAAGCATTGAAGAAACCGTATTAGAACTCATCATCAGAGATCACTCGAAGAAAAAATTTGAAAAAAGAAAAGAGTTGATTGAAAAAATGGTTCAAAAAATCAACAAAAAGTTTGCTAAACAATTTGGCGAACCCATAGCTATCGCCGAAATTAAAGACCAATACTACAATATGAAGGAAAAAGTCTTGCCAGTAAAACACATTGTAGATATTGCAGAAGAAGCCATGAAACAAGTCGGTATAAAACCAATTATCAAACCTATTCGTGGAGGAACTGACGGTTGTCAATTGTCTTACAAAGGTTTACCTTGCCCAAATATCTTTGCAGGTGGCCATAACTTTCACGGCAAATACGAATATGTTCCTGTTGAAAGTATGCAAAAAGCAGTTGATGTAATTGTAAAAATTGCGCAACTCACCGCAACTACCGATTTTGAAAATCCAGCACCTAAAACAAGACGTAAAAGATAAATTAAAACATATCTCACAAGATTAAGTTTATCTTCAAGATTAGGCCTCCAATTTGTCATTGAACATTTTGGAGGTTTTTTATTATCTGCGCTATAACACTGTAAATCAACAAAAACCTTAACATTGAATTTGATTATTGTTCGCTAAATTTGTTAATACTGAACAAAAAAAATCCATTAACAAAAGACATAATCAATAGCTCAAACCATGGCAGAAAAAACAGAAGACAACAACGCCCCAGAAGCAACAACTGAACAAGCAAAAATCGAAAAACCAGTTGTTAGAAGAACAAGAACAGCAAAAACACCTACAAAAACGGTAGCTCAAGAAACTACAACACCTGAACCACCAAAAGTAGAAAAACCTGTTATCAGAAGAACAAGAACGGCAAAAACTCCCATAAAAAAGGCAACACCAGAAACTTCAAAAACAAATGCTGTAGCACCAAAAACAAGAAGGCGTAGTACAAAAACAAGCCCTCCGAATACTGTCTCTGAAGAAAAAACAAGCCCAGAAATCGAAGAAACAATTACGATACAAGAAACAGAAATTACGGCATTTGACCTCATTCCTAATAAAAAGTCAAAAGACAAGAAAAAGAAAAAAAGTAAAGTAAAAAAGAAGGAAAAGGAAAAAGCTAAAGCCAAGAAAGCTAAAAAGGCAAAAAAAGAGAAAGCCAAAAAAGAAAAAATTAAAGCTAAAGCCAAAGAGAAAAAAGCAAAAGCAAAGGCGAAAAAGGCTAAGAAAAACAAAAAGAACAAAAAGAAATAAACCGATTGTTCCAAACTAAAAAATCCCAAATTCCAACTAATTAGGAATTTGGGATTTTTTAGTTGACTAGAAAAACTATTATTTCTTAGCCAAAGCAGCGCTCAACTCCATAGAGATTGCTGAACGTTCCATTTTTAACTTTCCTGACATTGTTTCGATAATCACAGTGGTTTCAGCTAGCTCAGCAACTTTACCATGCAATCCACTTTTTGTAACAATTTTATCTCCTACTTTCAAACTGCTTTCAAATTCTTTTTCGTTTTTAGCACGTTTTTGTTGTGGTCTAATCATGAAGAAATAAATCACCACAAACATCAATAAAAACGGTAAAAACTGTTGTAATTGTCCCATAATAAAAATCTTAATTTGTTATTTTTTGTTTTGTTAAATTTAAATGTTACACGCAATTGACTACATCAAACCGCGACCAACTTTTACCAACTTCTTGCTTTCAGTTAATTCTTTTACAAGGTTATCTAAAATTCCGTTGATAAAAATACTACTTTTAGGCGTAGAATATTCTTTTGCAATTTCTAAATATTCGTTCAAAGTTACCTTCACAGGAATTGATGGGAATTTTAAAAACTCACAAATAGCCATTTTCAAAATGATGGTATCGATTTCTGCAATACGATCACTGTCCCAATTTGGTGTTTTATCATCATAGGCTTTGGCTAATTCTTTTTCATTCAATACGGTCTTGCGGAACAAATCGCGGACAAAATCTTTATCCTCTGTGTCCTTGTATAATTTTGGCACCCTAAAACTATCCTCTTCAAGAGGCTTCAATGCTTTTAACTGTTTCAAGATCTGAGTATTCACCATCGGAATATCATCAATCCAAGTTAATTTATCGTCCTCTAAGTATTCGTATAATTTTTCATTAGGCACGATAATTTCTTCAAAGATAGCCGCAATAAATTCTTTATCCTCTTCAAAAGTATTGACTGTATTGCTCATATATTTAGCATACAACTTGCTTTCTTTTATCGCATTAAGCAAAATAAAAATGTAATCATCATTCAATGACCAATTATTAATTTTGCGATTTTCCATAGCAATGCTCAAAGAATTATTTTCAGCCAAAATCTGAAAAACAGCATTTTTGATAAATTTTTCGTTGGGTTTGCGTTCTTGAGGAGTTGCAAGGTGTTTTTGACTTGATAAATGCAAAAAGATTTGTTCTTTTTTACAAATTTCTAATAATGATGACACCATTGTAAGGTATAAATCTAGAATGTTATCAATACTGTAAAAAAGAAATTTTTCTTCTTTTTCTAGATTATCAGCACCATTTTGATGCATTGCATAAATGGATTGCATGACTTTAACGCGGATGTGTCTTCTGTTTACCACCTTGTAAGAACTTTTAAAAATTAGTCTGCAAAATTAAGGATTTCATCGCTCAAATGAAAATTTGAACAGTAATTTATTTAGTAAATAAAAAAGTGTCCCAATTAATAAAAGATTCGAAAAAACCTTTCTATAATTGGGACACTAAAATTTTCTAAAAGCTATTATTTACTATTTGCTAGTTTTCTTTCAGCAATACGTTGTTGTGCAATAGTCAATGCTGCTTGGTGCGTGGTCATTTTGTTAGCCATTGCAAAATCAAAAATCTCCAAAGTTGTATTGTAGATATTTTCGGTTTTAGCCATAATTTCTGCTTTTCCGTAATGTGCTAATTCTGCATATACATTAATGATTCCTCCAGCATTAATCAAGAAATCTGGCGCATACAAAATACCTCTTTCTTGCAAAATTGCTCCGTGAACCACTTCATTAGCCAACTGATTATTAGCGGCTCCTGCAATTACCTTTGCTTTAATTTTATGAATAGTTGCATCATTAATAGTAGCTCCCATTGCACATGGCGCATAAATATCTACTTCTTCTGCATACACATCTGTTCCTGTAAAAACAGTTGCATTGTATTTTTTTCCTACTTCATACAAACGCTCTTCGTTGATATCTGCAATGGTAACCAATGCACCTTCTTTAGTCAAATAGTCTACCAAAGCTTCACCAACGTGACCAATTCCTTGTACTAAAACTTTTTTACCAGTTAAAACATCTGACCCAAATTGTTGTTTAGCAGCCGCTTTCATTCCCATATAAACCCCAAAAGCAGTAACTGGAGATGGGTTTCCAGCTCCTCCTCTTTCTTCTGAAATTCCAGTTACATATGGAGTAACATCTCTCACGATATCCATATCGGCTGTTTCCATTCCAACATCTTCAGCTGTAATATATCTTCCGCTTAACGAATGCACAAATTCACCAAACTTACGCATCAATTCTGGTGTTTTTTGTGTTTTGGCATCACCAATAATTACTGCTTTTCCTCCACCAATATTCAAACCAGTAATTGCTGATTTGAAAGTCATTCCGCGCGATAAACGCAAAACATCATTCAAAGCTTCCCATTCATTGCTATAATTAAACATTCTTGTACCACCCAAAGCTGGCCCCATTACAGAATTATGAATACCAATTATTGCTTTTAATCCTGTATCTTTGTCGTTGCAAAATACAATTTGTTCGTGGTCATCAAATGACATTTGACCAAAAACAGGATCCATTTTTTGAATTTCCTTAGCAGTTGCTAGCGTTGCATTCATAAGCATGTTGATTTTATTATTTTACAAATTTGATAAAATTTCGATTCAAAAATATAAAATAATTAAATATAACCTAATTTAAAAACTGTATTTTGACAATATCATAAATTTACATCAGACTCAATAGAAAAACCGCCTTGCTTTTTTTAACAAAAAAGTGATAATAGAAAAAGAAACAAGTCCGAATCTCAAAAAAAAATGAAAGAATTACGTTATTTAGATAAATACTTTATAAAATACAAATACAGTTTTTCTCTTGGTATTTTAATCACAATTATCGCACAAATCTTTTCTTTATTTACTCCAAAACTAATCAGTAGTTCTCTCGAAGCTATCGAAAAATTCGACAAACTTTCTAGCGTAGAAAAATCATCTGTAGTAGTTATTGCAAATTATAGAGAAGAACTCATTCATAATGTTTTATTAATTATTGCGACAACTATTGTTGCTGGATTTTTAACCTTTTTGATGCGACAAACATTGATAGTCATGTCGCGTCATATCGAATTTGATTTAAAAAATGAAGTGTTTCGTCAATACGAAAACTTATCTCAAAACTTCTACAAACAAAACCGCACTGGAGATTTAATGAACCGCATTAGCGAAGATGTTTCCAAAGTTAGAATGTATGTAGGACCAGCGGTGATGTATACCATCAACACCTTTATTCGATTTGCCATTGTTATTGCTTACATGTACAATGTCTCGCCAAGATTAACCCTTTACACTTTGCTTCCTCTGCCTATTTTGTCGTATGCCATTTTCAAATTAAGCTCTGAAATCAACATTCGCAGTACGGTTTTCCAACAATACTTATCCAAAGTTTCTAGTTTTACTCAGGAAATATTCTCAGGAATTCGTGTAATCAAGGCTTATTCTTTAGAAAACCAACAACAAAACAACCTCATCTCACTTGCAGAAGAAAGCAAAAGTAAAAGCTTAAGTCTTGCCAGAGTCCAATCATTGTTTGGCCCATTGATGTTGGCTTTAATCGGGATTAGCAACTTAGTAGTAATTTATTTTGGTGGCGTTTTATATATCAATGGCACTATAAAAAGCATTGGTACCATCGCAGAATTCATTTTGTATGTCAATATGTTAACTTGGCCAGTCGCCTCTTTAGGCTGGGTTTCGTCTATGGTTCAAGAAGCAGAAGCGTCCCAAAAACGTTTGAACGAATTCCTAAAAATTGTTCCCGATATCCAAAACAACAATCCAAATCCAAGTTCAATCGAGGGCCATATCGCTTTCGAAAACGTAAGCTACACTTACGAAGATACCAATATCGAAGCCCTTAAAAACATTTCGTTCACTGTAAGAAAAGGAGAAACATTGGCGATTCTTGGTAAAACGGGTTCAGGAAAATCTACGCTTCTCTCGCTCATTTCCAGAATGTACGATGTAACCGAAGGACAAGTAAAAATTGACGAAAAAGAAATCAGTCAGTTGAACTTATTCGACTTAAGAAACAGCATCGGAATCGTGCCTCAAGATGCCTTCCTTTTCTCGGATAGCATCAAAAACAATATCAAATTTGGCAAAGAAAACGCCACTGATGAAGAGGTAATCGCAGCCGCCAAAAGCGCTGTAGTTCATGATAATATCGAAGGTTTCAACAAAGGCTACGACACCATTTTAGGGGAACGCGGCATCACTTTGTCTGGCGGACAAAAACAACGTGTTTCTATTGCTAGAGCCATCATCAAAAAACCCGAAATTTTACTTTTTGACGACTGTTTATCAGCGGTAGACACAGAAACCGAAGAAGCAATTTTAAACAATCTATTCGAAATTTGTAAAGACAAAACTACCATAATTGTAAGTCACAGAGTTTCTTCTGCAAAAAACGCCGACAAAATCATCATTCTTGAAAACGGCAAAATCATTCAGCAAGGCTCTCATAATCAATTAATAAACGAAAATGGTTATTATTCTGCTCTTTATTTGAAACAACTTTCGGAAAAAGAATTACTCTAAATGTTGTTTTATCAATAATTTTTTATGATTTTTGATTGCTATTTATAAAAGGATCGAAAGAATTATGAGAGAAAATGACATGCTAGAAAAAGAAGAAATTTACTCTAAAGTGCTTCGCGCTGGAAGAAGAACGTATTTCTTTGATGTAAGAGCCACAAAGGCTGACGATTACTACATTACCATTACCGAAAGCAAAAAATTTACTGAAGAAGATGGCTCTTTCCATTTCAAAAAACACAAGATTTACTTGTACAAAGAGGATTTTGCAGCCTTCGAAGAAATTTTAAGCGACATGACTTCTTACATTCTAAACCACAAAGGAGAAGAAGTAATCTCGGAAAGACACCAAAAAGATTTCAAAAGAGAATTCTCAAACGAAACAGTAGAAAACGAAAATACCCCAAAAGTATCTAGTTTTACTGATATCGATTTTGATGACATCTAAAAACTATTAAAACAATTATCAAAGTCCAAAAGTCAACTGATTTTTGGGCTTTTTTTTTGGAGCAAAAGTCCTTTTTATCCTTCACGCCTCGTCCTGCTGTACGCTATATCTTGCTGAGGCTCAAAAAAAGAGCCCCAACAAGGATGCCGCTCCCATCAGGGCTAGAAATCACGTCTCTTTTTCATAACATGCACCAAATAAAAGTCGAAAAATCATATATTTATGGAGTAAAAAACAATCCATGAAAACCACTTATTTTACCCTTCTGCTATTGCTCATAAGTCCTATTCTTTGGGGACAAAAATTAGAATATGTTCAAGAAAACAACATTCCTTATTACAACGAAGCTGTTGCACAAAGTGATCCCTACATCAAAGAGCGCTGCGTTTTAGACATTTATTACCCAAAAAACAGCAAAGGATTTGCTACCATCATTTGGTTTCATGGAGGAGGTTTATCAGGAGGAAACAAAGAAATTTTATCTGGATTAAAAGAAAAAGGTTTCGCCATTATTGGAGTAAACTACCGCCTTTCACCTAAAGTAAAAGTAAAAAACTGTATCGAAGATGCCGCTGCCGCAGTAGCGTGGACCTTCAAGAACATCACAAAATATGGCGGTGATTCCTCGTTGCTTTTTGTGTCGGGTCACTCTGCTGGAGGCTATCTTGGAATGATGATTGGACTCGATAAAAAATGGTTACAGCCTTATGCTATCGATGCCAATACCATTGCAGGACTTATCCCTTTAAGCGGTCAAGCCATTACTCATTTCGAAATCAGAAAAGAAAGAGGCATTCCAGATACTCAACCCATAATTGACGAATTCGCCCCTTTGTATCACGTTCGAGCTGATGCACCACCTTTATTATTAATTACTGGAGATCGCGAACTCGAACTCCTAGGGCGCTACGAAGAAAATGCCTATTTGATGCGCATGATGAAAATCAAAGGTCATCCATCGACCACACTTTATGAATTAGAAGGATTTGATCACGGAATGGTAGAACCCGCACTTCCACTATTAATTAAAGAAGTAAAAAGAATAACAGCATTAAAAAAAAAATTATAATGACACCAAAACTCCTCATTATTCCTGGTTTAGGTGACTCAGGCGTGGGTCATTGGCAAAACTTTTGGTTAAACCATTTTCCAAATACTACCAAAGTAACCCAAGACAACTGGGACCAACCTTTGCTCGGCGACTGGCTAGAACGTTTAGAAGCGACCCTAAAAACCATTAACGAACCTATCATTTTGGTAGCGCATAGTTTAGCCACCATCTTAGTAGCTCATTGGGCAAAGACAATTGAAAACTCATATATTAAAGGAGCATTATTAGTAGCACCCGCTGATGTTGATTCCCCTGAACACACCCCAGAATGCATTTGGAATTTTGCACCAATTCCTATGAAACCTCTTCCTTTTCCTTCCATCGTGGTTGGAAGCGAAAACGACCCTTATATGACGTTGGAGCGAGCTCAAGAATTAGCTAAAAACTGGGGTAGTGATTTCATAAATATTGGCAAAAAAGGACACATCAATTCTGAAATGAATCTAGGTCTTTGGCCAGAAGGGCAAGACATATTAAAACTTTTAATCCAAAAGATAAACTAAGCGATTCTTAATCCGTTTTCTACCTTAAAATCAGGCGACAACAAAACTACATCACCCTGCTCGCCAACCGCGCCAAGCACTAAGCATTCGCTCATAAATTTACCAATTTGTTTGTCCGGAAAATTAACCACAGCAACGATTTGTCGACCAATTAGATCTTCCTTGGCATATCGTTGCGTAATTTGAGCCGAGGATTTAAGAATACCTAAATGAACCCCAAAATCAATAGTGAGTTGATACGCAGGTTTTCTGGCTTCAGGAAAATCATTTACTTCTAAAATGGTCCCTACACGCATATCGACTTTTTCGAATTCGAACCAAAGTAATGAAGGAGCATGAACTTCGTTCATAGGAATACGCTAATTAGATAATAAACAGCAATATAGCAATTTTAAAAATTAGTTTTGTACATTTATACTAACTTTTAAATAACTGACTATGAACAATTTAAATTCCTATCCAAGAGTTTTTTCACATATCGGTATTTCAGTACCAGATATAGAAGCAGCCGTAGTATTCTACAAATATGTTATGGGTTGGTATGTTATTATGGAACCGACCATAGTACAAGAAGAAAAAGATACAGCAATTGGACAAATGTGTATTGATGTTTTTGGTTCTGGATGGGGAAACTTTAAGATTGCACATATGTCAACTGGAGACCGCATAGGTATTGAACTGTTTGAATTCCCTCAAAACACCAAGCCAAAAGCCGATTTTGAACCCTACAAAACTGGACTTGTCCATTTTTGTGTACAAGACCCCGATGTAGAAGGATTAGCAGAACGCATTGTGGCAGCTGGTGGAAAACAAAGAATGCCGATACGAGAGTACTACCCTGGAGAAAAGCCCTACAGAATGGTGTATATGGAAGATCCCTTTGGCAACATCATTGAGATATATTCACATTCCTATGAATTGCATTATGGAACAGGAGCGTACCAGCATGATTTATAATTGTATAAAAAATCCCAAAACAGTCAATTAGTCTGTTTTGGGATCTATTTATTGAGTAACGCTTTTATTATTTTACGTCCATTAATTCAACATCAAAAATCAAAATAGCGTGTGGCGGTATAACTCCTCCTGCTCCACTTGGACCATAAGCCAAATCAGATGGGATTACAAAACGAGCTTTGTCTCCCACTTGCAACAAAGCAATACCTTCATCCCAACCTTCAATTACTTGACCTTGACCTAAACGAAATTCGATTGGTTTTTTTCTTGGGTAAGAAGAATCAAATACTTTTCCGTTTTCAAGAGATCCTTCATAATGTACTGAAACCGTTTTTCCGTTTTCAGCTTTTTTACCAGAACCTCTTTGAATAAATTGGTAACGCAATCCGCTTTCTGTTTTTTCAAAACCAGCAGCTAATTGTTCCATTTTTGCTTCTGCCTCTGCTTTCAGAGCTGCTTCTCTTTTCATTCTAGCACCTCTTAAACTGATAAACGCTTCGATAGCATTCCAATTTTTTGCTTCTTCACCAACACGAATAATCTCTAAAGTCTCCAATTGATCTCCTTGAGCTACCGCATCTACAACCTCTTGTCCTTCGATTACGTGTCCGAAAACAGTGTGTTTGTTATCCAACCAGCTTGTTGGAACGTGAGTGATGAAAAACTGTGATCCATTGGTTCCAGGTCCAGCATTAGCCATTGATAATACCCCTGGACGATCGTGTTTCAAAGAAGGATGATACTCATCATCAAATTTGTATCCTGGATCTCCAGTTCCTGTTCCTTTTGGACATCCGCCTTGAATCATAAAATCAGGAATTACTCTGTGAAAAGATAAACCATCATAGTATTTTACACCTTGAGGTTTTACTTTGTTTTCCATATTTCCTTCTGCCAAAGCCACGAAATTCCCAACAGTTCCTGGAGTCAAATCGTGAGTCAATTTTACCAAAATCGAACCTTTTGAGGTATTGAATTTAGCGTATATTCCGTTTTCCATCGTTAATATTTTTTAATGAGGGGCAAATTTACAAAATTTAAAGCGAATTAAAATCCAATTATTTTTTTTGCGTTCGGGATTTCCCTGCTTCAGAAATTGCAAAACTAGAACTGCGAGTAAGCGTTTTAATATAGGTCGTTTTTCTGAATCTTAGAGCACTCCAATCCGCATCAATAGCCACCATACGCACAGGCTCAAAACCCAGTCTCCCCAGAGCTTCCCAACCATTATCTCTATTGAATTCGCATTTGTATTTTTTAGAAGTCCCTTTTGGATAACAAAACCAAACAATAGCATCTCCGTTAATTTTTGGAAAAAGTGTCGTAATCGCTGTTTCTATTTCTTGCAATTGCGTGACAAAAACCATTACAAAATCAATAGTTGTTATTTCATTTTCGTTGTTGTAAAAAACAGTTTCGTTTGCCATTGCCTCTTTTTCTGAAACAAAAGATGCTGGAGCATTCAGAACTAAAATAGCTTTATGATTTTTAAAATTTAATTTTTTGAATAGTGGAGTCATTCGAAAGTATTCTTTTTTGAGCTATATTATTGTATTGAGTGAAAACCGATTGTATTGCCTTCGGTGTCAGAAGCTAATCCACAAAAACCATGTTCGCCTATAGCAAACTTTGGCGCAACGATTTTGCCTCCAGCTGCTTCCACTCTGCTTAATTCTTCTGCACAATCTCTGCAAGCAAAATAGACTAAAATTCCTGCTGCACTTGGCTTCCTCGTTTCATCATACACAAGCGCTCCTGACGAATTAGTAGCACCTTCTACCCAAGGAAAAGCAACCATTTGACCAGAAAACCCTTCAGGCATTGGCATTGGTATCATCACTTCTCCTAAAACAGTTTCATAAAATTTTCTAGCTCTATCCATATCATCAACATAGATTTCGAACCAAGTCACTGCATTTACTGTTCTCATAGCATTATAATTTTAGATTAAAAATTCTTGTGAAACTCTATTACAATTTTCCTTTTGAGGCTAGGTAATTCTTGACAAACACTTCAAAATTGGGCAAGTTTTTATCTTCATAAACCAAAATAAATTGCTTGAATTGCATATAACCATAAGTATACGGATTTTGAGAAGCTTGCTGGTAATTAGCCTTAAAATAAGCTTGTAAAGTCATTCCTTCCGGTACTGGATTAGGTAGTTTTGCCCACATTTTCTTGGCATAGTTGTAACATTGTTCCAACTCTTTTTGTTTGCCTTGTTTTTTCCACCAAAGCATCGCAACAACATTTGCGAAATACTCACTCTCATAAGAGCCGAACACATTCCCTTCAATCATTTGTTCTAAGGCATGTCCTAGCTCATGTGGCAAATAAAATCCGTTAAAAAACAATCCAAAAACCTCCTTTCCCTCTACTTCTCCCCCAGCCACTTCATAAAAAAAAGCTTTTTGTTCTGGAATTACCTGCTCCCATAAAGGCAAATTGGCTGTTTTTTGTTTGCCATCATCATCATAATAAATAAGATAAGGCGTGGTATTCAATCTGGTTTTTATGGTTAGCACCAATGTTGGTTTGATTTTGGCTATGTCTTTGATGAACGTTGATGAAATCTGATTGGCTTGTTTGACCAAAGCGGTCGAATCAGTAAAAGTGGAAAACCATTCTTTTTGCCCGAAAGTAATTTGAGACAAAAAGAGTAAAACGAAAACTACCCATCCCTTTTTCATATTTTTATTTGTTAAAATTACAGTGAATCAATTAAAGGCTTAGAGTGTTTTACTCGCTTTTACAAACAAACCACAACTCTTTAAAAAACAACAACTTAACAAATCTACAAAACAAAATTGATTTGGATAACTAAAAGTAGTTTCAAATTACAGCTAGGCAACACGCATCCGCTTAGGGCCATACCAAAGCCAAAAACCAGTAATGGTAAAAACCAAAAGAGCTAGTCCCATTACAGTGGTATAAATCAATTTAAAAATCCCATTGCCTGTTTCGAAATACACATCTAAGTACGAACCATCGTGAATGTTTTCGACAAAATCAGCATTTCGCCTTTCTAGATGAAGTAATTGTCCAGTGGCACCATCCAATTGAACACCCCAATAGTCTTCTTCAAAAACAAACTTCACCATTCCTTTATCGGGACGAATGTCAATTCGGTTCAAAGCTAAAGAAACATTTGGTGAAACTTCTTTTTGCAAATAATAACAGGCTTTTTGTTGTAAACTATCCACAGGAAGCCATTGCCTCAAATCGGTTGTGGTTCCTTTGCGAGAATCAGCCAATAGTAAACCACCGCTATTCTTTTTCCACCCTAAAAGCAATCCAGTGATGGATATAATAAAAAAGAAAACAAATAAAAAAGCGCCCGTGGTCCGATGCACTTTTCTAAAAACTCTCAATGTTTTAGCCTGACTTTTTCTTTTGTTACTTTCGATCATATGACAATTCGTAGTAATGCATTAAAAATATTGTCTGACAATATAGTTATTTCAACAAGTGTAAACAAAAGAATTCTGCAACTAATAAAAAAAATGACATCCTTTCGAATGTCATTTTAAGTTATAATAAAATGGATATGAATCAACTATTTAGTCAATCCTGCATTTTTTAAATACGGCTCAATCTTCATATCGTGACCAATGAATTCTTTGAAAGCTTTGTTCAAATCTACACTGTTTCCTACTGACAAAATGTATTTCACAAAACGATCGCAATTTTTTCGGGTCATTCCACCATTAGCCTCAAACCAATCGTAAGCATTATAATCTAAAGTTTTAGACCAAGTATAAGCGTAATATCCTGCAGAGTAACCGCCTCCCCAAATGTGAGCAAAGTAAGGAGAATGATAACGAGTAGGTACTTCATTCACCAACAAACCATATTTTTGCAAAGCCTCTTTTTCAAAATCTAAAGTAGGTTTAAAATCCGATTCTTTTTCTACACTATGCCAAGCCATATCAAGCGTTGCGGCAGCCAACAATTCAGTTACCACATACCCTTTGTTGAAGGTATCCGCTTTTTTAATTTTATCGATTAACTCTTGTGGAATGGCTTGTTTGGTTTGGTAATGCACTGCGTAATTTTTCAAAACCGTTGGATCTAAAGCAGCGTGTTCGTTGATTTGCGAAGGAAACTCTACATAATCTCTTGGTACAGCCGTTCCAGAAAGTGTTACATATTTTTGGTTGGCAAACAATCCATGTAAGGTGTGTCCAAACTCGTGAAACAATGTCGTTACATCATCAAAACTGATTAAAGATGGATTACCATTAACTGGTTTTGCAAAATTGTACACATTGACAATGACTGGTTTTTGGTTTAAATAATGCGATTGATTCACCAAATTACTCATCCAAGCGCCCCCGTTTTTATTGTCTCTCGCATAAAAATCCAAATAGTAAATCGCGATTGAAGTTCCCTTATCATTGAAAACCTCGTACACTTTTACATCAGGATTGTACACGGGTAAATCGTTTCTTTCTTTGAAAGTAAGCCCATACATTTGTTTTGCTGCAAAAAAGACTCCTTTTTCCAGCACCGATCCGATTTCAAAATACGGTTTGATTTGACTTTCGTCCAAATCGTATTTGGCTTTACGCACTTGCTCAGAATAGAAATCCCAATCCCAAGGTTCTAATTTAAAACCACCATTTTGCGCATCAATTAAGGCTTGAATGTCTTTGGCTTCTTCGTTGGCTTTGGCTACTGCTGGTTTTGCGATTTTGGCTAACAAATCCATTGCAGGCGCCGGCGTTTGTGCCATTTGATCTTGTAATTTCCACTCAGCAAAACTCTTTTTACCCATCAATTTGGCTTTTTGCAAACGCAATTTGGCCATTTTTTCAAGGGTTTCACGAGTATCTCCTTCATCTCCTTTTTCGGCACGATACCAAGAAGCTTTGAAAACCTTCTCTCTAGAGGCACGATTGGTCAAACTCATCAAAACAGGTTGCTGTGTGGTATTGATAATCGCAATCATGTATTTTCCGTCTTGTCCTGCTGCGGTAGCATTGGCTTTGGCAGCTGCAATTTCATCAGGAGTTAAACCTGCCAAATCCGAGGCCGAATCAAAAAAGACAGCAGCATTTTTACGAGCAACCAACAATTTATTATTAAATAAGGTGCTTAAGGTAGCCAACTCTTCGTTGATCTTTTTCATTTTTTCTTTATCGGCTTCTGAAAGATTAGCCCCTGCTAATTCGAATTGTTGCAAGTAGTATTCGGTTAGTTTTCTGTCTTCTCCCTTCAAACTCGACAATGGAATGCTTTTGATGCGGTTATACAATTTACTGTTCAAGTAAATTTTGTCGTTATGCGCCGAAAAAATGGGTGCATATTCTGCTTCAATCGCCTGAAGGGTTGGATTAGTGTTCGAACCCGAAAGATTATAAAAAACACCAGTTGCTCTACCTAAATCTACGCCACAAGTTTCTAGCGCTAAAACGGTATTCTCGAACGTAGGTTTTGCGGTATTATTCGTGATTTTCTCGATTTCTTCGTCATGTACTTTTAAACCATAATCAAAAGCTGGTTTAAAATGTTCGTCTTTAATTTTATCAAAAGGTGGCGTTTGGTACTGTAAAGTACTGCGTTGCAAAAGAGGATTGTTCATAGGAGCAGTAGTATTTTGGGCATTCACATTCTCGACTAGCAGCGTACTGAACAGCAAAAGACAGCCCGCACTAGCTATTTTTGAAAAAGAATTCATATTGAAAAATTTACAAATTATTAGGTTTTAAAAGTACTAAAAAAAACAGTATCGCAAACAAAAGATTGTTTTATTGAGAAACCATCAACCCTACCAAATAATTCCTCAAAAAGTAATTGACTAAATGTAAAACAACTAAATTTTAAGCGAAAGAATTATATTTGTTACAACCTAATACCAAAGAACATATGCCTTCTATTTATAGCACTTCCGACAATGCGAACTTGATTGAGAGAATTCAGAATTTAAGCGCCACTTCTACTCCGCTTTGGGGCAAAATGAGTGTAGATCAAATGTGTGAACACTGTATTGCTGCCATAAATGTAGCGTTTGGGAAACAAGATTTAACAATTAGTTTCCCTATGCGCTTGCTAGGACGATTATTGAAAAACAAAGCCTTTAACAGTGACTTTGGAAAAAATAGTCCAACGGCAAAAGAATTCCGCATTACCGGCCATTCAGATTTTGAAAAAAGCCGAGACCAACTTATAACTTGTGTTCAAGAATTTGCCAAAGGAACTTCGGTCATTACGGTAATGCATCATCCGTTTTGGGGAAAGATGAGTTTTGAGGATTGGGACAAACTGATGTACAGACACTTGGACCATCATTTGAGACAGTTTGGGGTATAACCGAAAAGTGTCTTGATTGCAGGGATTGCGAGAGGGATAGCAGCGGCATCCTCTTGGGGCGGGGTTCGCCCCAAGAGATATAGCGGATAGCCCGACCCCGAGGAGCAGGGACTTTTGGTAGTGCAAAGTCGTATGCCTCGGGGTCACGCCCAAATAACTATAAGGATGTATCACTTGATTCGTGTCCTATCATTTAATTTGTACCTTTGCGCGATATAAAATACTACAATGAGAATTGATATTATTACCGTTTTGCCTGAATTATTGAGAAGTCCTTTTGAGGCTTCGATTATGAAACGTGCTATCGACAAGGGGTTGGTGGAAGTGCATTTTCACAACTTGAGAGACTATACGACCAACAAACAAAAAAGTGTAGACGATTATCCTTTTGGCGGAGGCGCGGGTATGGTGATGACTGTGCAACCGATTGATGCTTGTATAACGCATTTGAAGAGCGAGAGAACCTACGACGAAATCATTTATATGTCGCCCGACGGAGACACGCTGAACCAAAAAATGGCCAATACGATGTCGATGTATGAAAACATTATCATTTTGTGTGGGCATTATAAAGGAGTGGATCAGCGAGTGAGAGATCATTTTATTACCAAAGAAATTTCTATTGGCGATTATGTTTTGTCTGGAGGCGAATTGGGCGCTTTGGTTTTGTGCGATGCCTTGATTCGATTGATTCCAGGGGTTTTGAGTGACGAAACCTCAGCTTTGACCGATAGTTTTCAGGACGGATTATTATCGGGTCCAATTTACACGCGACCTGCCGACTACAAAGGCTGGAAAGTTCCTGATGTTTTGTTGAGTGGGCATTTTGCTAAGATTGACAAATGGAGAGAAGATATGGCTTATGAGCACACCAAGAACAGAAGACCGGATTTGTTGGAGGAATAAAACTCTAATAATCAACATTTAAATCCCAAATCGCAAAAATAAAAATCAATTTTATTTACCCATAAAAAAAATTGGAATTTGGATTTTAAATATTCTTTTTTTGTTTACATTTGCACCCACATTAGACCAACCTCTGGCGAGAACCGTGAATGTTGCTCTATTTTAAACCATAATTAAACATTTATCATGGCAGATTTATTGAAATTCGTTCAAGACGAGTTTGTTACAAGAAAAGATTTCCCTGAATTCGGAGCTGGAGACACTATCACAGTTTACTACGAAATTAAAGAGGGTGAAAAAACAAGAACTCAGTTTTTTAAAGGAGTAGTGATTCAAAGAAGAGGTTCAGGAAACACTGAAACTTTTACTATTCGTAAAATGTCAGGAGCTATTGGAGTAGAGCGTATCTTCCCAGTTAACTTACCTGCTTTACAAAAAATTGAAATCAACAAAAAAGGTCACGTTCGTAGAGCTAGAATTTTCTACTTTAGAGAACTTACTGGTAAGAAAGCAAAAATCAAAGACAAAAGAAGATAATCTTTTTTCTTTCAAATATAAAAGTCCCGTCTGTCGGGACTTTTTTTTTGGCGGTATTTCGCCAAAATTATTATCATTTTAAAGATTTACCCCCATTAAAAATAACGATTTCGTAATATCACAAGAACCTCAAGAATTATGATATTTTTATAGCAAAATCAGGGAGTAATTACATTCGATTTCCATATATTTGTCCGCCTTATTTTTTTGCACTTTTCGCAAAGTAAGACACACATCTAAGTGATTTCGATTAAAAAAAAAGAAAAATGACACAAAAATCAAAAATTTTTTACACCCTTACAGATGAAGCGCCATTGTTGGCTACTTACTCTTTTTTACCAATTGTTCAAGCATTTACTGCCACATCGGATATAGAAATTGAAACAAGAGATATTTCGCTGGCTGGAAGAATTTTAGCCAATTTTCCAGAATTTTTAAAAGAAGATCAAAAGACAAGTGATGCCTTACTAGAATTAGGTAAACTAGCAACTACACCAGAGGCTAACATAATAAAATTGCCAAATATTTCTGCTTCAGTACCTCAACTCAAAGCAGCTATTGCTGAATTACAAGCACACGGTTATGCCGTACCAAATTTTCCAGAAGACCCTCAAACAGAAGAAGAAAAAAACACAAAGGCTAAATACGCCAAAGTGTTAGGTTCTGCTGTGAATCCAGTTTTACGTGAAGGAAACTCTGATCGTAGAGCTCCAAAAGCGGTGAAAAATTACGCCAAAGCCAATCCACATTCAATGGGCGCTTGGTCTTCTGAGTCTAAAACGCACGTGGCTTCAATGGAACAAGGTGATTTTTACGGAAGTGAACAATCAGTTACTGTTAGCCAAGAAACTGATGTAAAAATTGAATTCGTAGGAACAGACGGAACCACTACAGTTCTTAAAGCAAGCACTCCATTGAAAGCTGGAGAGATCATCGACAGTTCTGTAATGAATATTGCTGCTTTAAAAAGTTTTGTAGCCAAAACAATAGAAGAAGCAAAAGCACAAAACATCTTACTATCCGTTCACTTAAAAGCTACAATGATGAAGGTGTCTGACCCTATCATTTTTGGAGCTATTGTTGAAGTGTATTTTGCTGATGTTTTTGAAAAATACGCAACACTTTTCAATGAATTAAATATTGATACTCGTAACGGTTTAGGTGACGTTTACGCAAAAATAGCTGGACACCCACAACAAGCTGAAGTAGAAGCTGCCATTGATGCTGCAATTGCTAATGGTCCTGCTTTGGCAATGGTGAATTCAGACAAAGGAATCACCAACCTACACGTACCATCAGATGTAATTGTAGATGCTTCTATGCCTGCAATGATTCGTACTTCGGGTCAAATGTGGAATAAAGAAGGAAAGCCACAAGATACTGTAGCTATCATTCCGGACCGAAGTTATGCTGGTGTTTATACTGCAACTATTGATTTTTGTAAAAAACACGGAGCTTTTGTACCGACTACAATGGGAAGCGTACCTAACGTAGGTCTTATGGCTCAAAAAGCAGAAGAATATGGCTCACACGATAAAACCTTCCAAATTCAAGGAGAAGGAGTGGTTCGTGTAGTAACTACAGAAGGAACTGTCTTAATGGAACAAAAAGTGGCTAAAAATGATATTTTCAGAATGTGTCAAGCCAAAGATGCTCCAATCCAAGACTGGGTAAAACTTGCGGTAAACAGAGCACGTCTATCAGCTACTCCAGCGGTTTTCTGGTTAGACAACAACAGAGCGCACGACAGAGAATTGATTGTAAAAGTTGAAAAATACCTAAAAGACCACGATACAACAGGATTAGACATTCGTATTTTAAACCCTATAGAAGCGACTAATTTCACTCTAGAGCGCATCATCAAAGGATTAGACACTATCTCTGTGACTGGAAATGTATTGCGTGATTACTTAACCGATTTATTCCCAATCTTAGAAGTTGGAACTTCAGCCAAAATGCTTTCTATCGTTCCATTGATGAATGGTGGTGGTTTATTTGAAACTGGCGCTGGAGGTTCTGCTCCAAAACACGTAGAGCAATTTATTGAAGAAGGCTACTTACGTTGGGATTCTCTTGGTGAATTCTTGGCTTTGGGCGCTTCATTAGAACATTTAGGGCAAACACTACATAATTCAAAAGCGATTGTCTTAGCAGAAGCCTTGGATGTGGCTACTGAAAAATTCTTAGCCAACGACAAATCTCCTTCTAGAAAAGTAGGTGGAATTGACAATAGAGGTTCTCATTTCTACTTAGCGATGTATTGGGCTGAAGCTTTAGCTGCTCAAGATAAAGATGCTGATTTAAAAGCAATTTTCTCGCCTATTGCAGCTGAATTTATTGCTAATGAATCACAAATCAACGGCGAACTAATTGGTGCTCAAGGAAAACCTCAAACTATCGGAGGGTACTACCAACCGAATCCAGAATTGACGAGTAAAGCGATGCGACCAAGCACCACTTTCAATACGATTTTGGCAAAAATTGCATAGTCATACAATAAGTAAATAATAAAAAGACAACTGGAAACGGTTGTCTTTTTTTGTTAACCATACATTAACAGTTGTACACTAGTAATTAACCCAAAAAATCGTCTACTTTGTAGTATTAAAATCAATCTATGAAAAATTATTGTTTTACGGTTTATACATTCTTCATACTATTTGCTTCAACTTTTTTCTATGCGCAAGAAAACACCAATTCTAATTCAACTAGAGAAAAATTTACGTTAAGCGGAACCATTACTGACCAAAACAGTAATGAGACATTAATTGGTGTCAATATTTTTTTTCCTGAATTAAAAACAGGCGTAACTACCAACGAATATGGTTTTTATTCCATTACACTTCCCAAAGGAAAACACCAAGTTCAAATTTCTTATTTGGGCTACAAAACGGTAAATGAAACCATCGAATTAACGCAAAACACCAAATACAATTGGCCTTTGTTGAATGAAGACAATGTACTCAAAGAAGTCATCATCACTGACGACAGAACCAAAACCGACATCAGAAAACCCGAAATGAGTGTAAATAAACTCTCGATTTCTGCCATTAAAAAAATGCCTGTGGTTCTAGGAGAAGTAGATGTACTGAAATCCATTTTATTACTCCCTGGAGTGACCAATGCTGGAGAAGGTGCTTCTGGATTTAATGTGCGTGGTGGTGGAGCAGATCAAAATTTGATTCTGTTGGACGAAGCTACTATTTTTAACTCATCACACGTTTTTGGTTTTTTCTCAGTTTTTAATCCCGATGCTATCAAAGATATTCGACTCTACAAAGGCGGAATTCCATCTCGATACGGAGGAAGAGCTTCCTCTGTTTTAGATATTTATCAAAAAGACGGAAGCAGTAAAAAATTCCATATGAATGGGGGTATTGGTTTAATCTCAAGTCGTCTTCTTGCAGAAGGTCCATTGGTAAAAGACAAAGGTTCCTTCCTGATTGGTGGTCGTGGGTCCTATGCCCATTTGTTTTTGAAATTATCTCCAGAACAAAAAGATAATGCCGCTTACTTTTATGACCTAAATGCAAAATTCAGTTATAAATTAACCGAAAACGACAATTTATATCTTTCTGGATATTTTGGCCGAGACGTTTTTAGCCTTAATAAAAGTTTTACCAATATTTATGGTAATTCAACGCTAAACTTACGTTGGAATCATTTGTACTCTGACAAGCTATTCTCTAATCTTTCCTTGATTTATAGCGATTACTATTATGGTTTAGACCTTGATTTTGTGGGTTTCAAATGGGATTCAGGCATCAAAAACTATAATATAAAATACGACTTCAAAGACTACTTAACCGACTCGTTCAAATTAAACTACGGGCTGAACGCAATTTATTACGACTTCAATCCGGGCACCATTGTTCCATCTAATAGCACTTCTGGCATTAACCCAGATCAATTGGATAAAAAATACGCCTTTGAACCCGCCATCTACATCAGTGCCGATCACGATTTAAGCAAAAAAGTGAGTATTTCTTATGGATTACGCTACAGTTTGTTTTATCGCTTAGGACAATCTACAGTCAATATTTATGCGAATAACAATCCTGTTCTTTTCAATACTGACCTACAATTGTATGAAAAAGCAACGCCAATTGATACAAAATTTTATGGCAAAAACGATGTGATTCAAAGTTTTGACAATTTTGAACCAAGGTTTTCTGCCGCTTATCAATTCAATGACACCCAATCGGTAAAAGCAAGTTACAACCGAATGGTGCAGTATTTACAGTTAATTTCAAATACCTCATCACCTACTCCACTCGATGTTTGGACGCCGAGTGATAACTTTATTAAGCCTCAAATTGCAGACCAAGTAGCGCTTGGATATTTCAAAAACTTCAATGACGGAATGTACTCATTAGAAGTAGAAACCTATTATAAAAAAATAAAAAACCGTATAGATTACATTGATGGAGCACAATTAATAGCCAATAAGGCCTTAGAGCAAATCATTTTGAATGGTAGAATGCGAGCCTACGGATTAGAAATTTTATTGAAGAAAAACGAAGGCAAACTCAACGGTTGGATTTCGTATACCTTATCAAGATCCGAACAACAAACGCCGGGCAGAACGCCACTAGAAACAGGAATTAATAATGGTCAATGGTATAAATCTGTTTACGACAAATTACATAATTTGGCAGTAACTAGTTCTTATACTTTGAACGAGAAATGGAGCTTTGGAGCTAATTTTGCTTTACAAAGTGGTCAACCAGTTACCTATCCTGAAGGACAATATGAGTATTTAGGAATTACTGTTCCAAGCTACGGATTGCGCAACGAAAATCGTTTACCTGCTTATCATCACTTAGATATTGCTGCTACGTTAACTCCAAGAAAAAACAACAATCGCAACTACAAAACCGAATGGGTTTTTAGTATTTACAATCTGTACAACAGAAGAAATGCGGCGTCAATCAACTTCAGACAAAACATTGACACTGGTAATAATGAAGCAGTAAGAACTTCAATTTTTGGTATTGTTCCAGCTGTGAGTTATAATTTTAAATTTTAAGCATTATGCAAAAGATCACTTTCTTTTTCGTTTTTATACTAGCCACCTTATTCGTAGGATGTGAAGATGTAGTTGATGTAGACCTAAACACTGCTCCACCAAAATTAGTTATTGAAGCTTCCATCAATTGGCAAAAAGGGACTTCTGGGAATCAGCAACGCATCAAATTAACTACAACAACGGATTATTTCAGTAGTACAATCCCTAAAGTTTCAGGAGCAATTGTGACCATTACCAATAGCACTAATACAGTTTTTAATTTTGTAGAAGTACCAAATACAGGCGAATATTTCTGCTCGAATTTTGTCCCTGTAATCAATGAAACTTATACTTTGACTGTGGTTAGTAAAGGACAAACCTATACCGCAACAGAAACTTTACAACCTGTGGCTCCAATTACCAAACTAGAACAAAAAAATGACGGTGGTATTACAGGTGATAAAGTTGAAGTGAAAACATTTTATAATGATCCTTCTGGTATTCCCAATTATTATTTGTACAAATATGTATACTCCAATCAGGTAAAATCAAATCTCTATGTAGACAGAGACGAATTTTTTGATGGGAATGAGTTTTTTAGTATTTCGCAAAATGACGAACTTAAAAAAGGAGACCAAATCCAAATTACCCACTATGGTATCTCAAAAGCCTACTATAACTATATGAGTATTTTGGTAAGCATTGCGGGTAATAATGGCGGAGGTCCTTTTCAAACACCCCCAGCTACGGTTCGAGGAAACATAATCAATACTACAGACAAAGCGAATTATCCTTTGGGCTATTTTTCCTTAAGTGAAATTGACTTTAGAAGTTATACGATTCAATAATACTCTTTTCAAGTATCTTTTTATGCTAATTCAGACCTTACAAACACTTTTCAAAAGGGATTTGACTTCCTTAAAAAGAGAAATAAATGCCTATCAAAACGAGGCTGCAATCTGGGCTACTGACCAACAAATCAACAATTCGGCAGGCAATTTATGCTTGCATCTTATTGGCAATCTCAATACTTATATTGGAGCTGAAATTGGTAAAACAAATTATATTAGAAATAGAACCTTAGAATTTTCTGCAAAAAATAGCTCCAAATCAGAATTGATTCAAAAAATTGATGAAACCATAACTGTTGTTCATCAAGCACTTAATCAACTATCAAAAGAAGATTTAGAAACAGAATATCCATTGTTAGTTTTAGACAAAAAGACCTCTTATGGTTTTTTCTTAGTGCATCTTGCTTCGCATCTAGCCTATCATTTGGGACAAATTACCTACCACCGCAGACTACTTGATGCATAAGAAATGAACTAGCTCAATAACTTTTGTACATTTGTTTCGAATAATCTTAAATCTAAATCCAAAAAATGTCCTCACATCACATCGTTCGCGACGACCAAGAACCGGCGTTAATTATCGCCAATGGAGCTTCTTGTCAGCCCGAATTATTGGGTCAATTATTAGAATGGTCACCTTTGGTTGTTGTGCTTGACTCAGCCATAGAACGCGTGATGCATCTTGACATTAAAATCGATGTGCTCTTGGGGGACTTTGATCGTGATTTTGATCCAGAGGTTTATAAAACCAAACAATATCCGTTGGAAATTGTGCACACTCCGGATCAAAACAAAACCGATTTAGAAAAAGCATTAGACTATTTAATCGAGCGAAAAATTCCTTCAGTCAATATTGTTTGGGCTACAGGAAAAAGAGCCGACCACACCATAACCAATCTCACAAATATCGTACGCTACCGCGATTTAATCAAAATTGTGATTTTAGATGATCATTCCAAAATATTTCTTCTACCCAACAAATTCGAAAAATGGTACACGGCAGGCACACCTATTTCGCTAATCCCAATTGGCGTGGTAAAAGGTATTCATTCTAAAAACTTAGTGTATCCTTTAGCAAATGACACCTTGACGATTGGGTACAGAACTGGCAGTAGCAATGCTGTCGCGTCCGATGGATTGGTCACAATTGAACATTCTGAAGGCGATTTATTACTGATGGAGTGCATGGATTAAATTACAAAAAAGGAATGCCTATCTTTGCACCGAAATTTAGAAAATGAAACGTACCAAGCAGCCCGAGAAAAAAAACCTACATCCAAGAAATCAGCACCGTTTAGGATACGACTTTGATTCCTTAATAAAGATCTTGCCTGAACTCAAAAATTTTGTAGGTATTAATGAACATCAAATTCAAACGCTAGATTTTAGTAATCCTGATGCCGTAAAAGCATTGAACAAAGCATTATTACTGGCGCATTACGACATTCAATATTGGGAGATTCCTTCTACTTTTCTTTGCCCTCCCATTCCAGGTAGAGTAGATTACATTCATTACTTAGCCGATTTGTTGGCCCAAAGTAATAATGGTATTATCCCAAAAGGAGAAACTGTTCAGGGCTTAGACACTGGCGTAGGTGCGAATTGTATTTATCCTATTCTAGGAAATGCGGTTTATGGCTGGAGTTTTGTAGGCACAGATATCGATGAAAAAGCGATTCAAAATTGCAAAAAGATTATCGAGAAAAATCCAAAACTAATCGATGCTATTAGCTTACAGTTACAGACAGAACCTCGCTTTATTTTCAAAAACATAATAGAATCTGAAGATAAATTCGCTTTTACCATTTGCAATCCTCCCTTTCATAATTCAAAAGAAGAAGCCACAAAGGTAGCTTTACGAAAAGTCAATAATTTAAGTACCAACAAAACCACTACACCTACTTTAAATTTTGGTGGACAAAACGCTGAGTTATGGTGTCCTGGAGGTGAATTGGGTTTTATCACTCAAATGATTTACGAAAGTGCCAAATATCCTATGCACTGTCTTTGGTATACTACTTTGGTCTCCAAACAAGCACATTTGAATAGTTTGTACAAGACCCTAAATAAAGTAAATGCTGCCAACATCAGCACCATTGATATGGCACAAGGCCAAAAAACGAGCCGCATCTTGGCGTGGACTTTTTTGACCGAAAAGCAACAAAAGGAATGGAAGTTTGAATAGACTATATACGTACAATTTAGCTTTTCTCAACGAATAAATACTTAACAAAATCAGACGAATCCAAAAGTAGCAGTCTCATTTCGTTAAAAAAGATAGTATCTTTGAATTCAATCGTACAGCACTTTAGCATCTTCAACTAATGAAACTACAAATTGTATCAGATTACCAACCTACGGGTGACCAACCTCAAGCGATAGAAAAATTAGCACAAGGCATCCTTGCTGGTGAACCATTTCAAACGCTGCTTGGAGTTACTGGGTCTGGAAAAACATTTACGGTTGCAAACGTCATTCAAGAAGTACAAAGACCTACCCTAATTCTTGCTCACAACAAAACATTGGCAGCGCAGTTGTACTCAGAATTCAAACAGTTTTTCCCTAATAATGCGGTGGAGTATTTTGTTTCGTATTACGATTATTACCAACCCGAGGCGTTTATGCCCGTTACGGGAGTTTTTATAGAGAAAGATTTGTCAATCAATGAAGAGTTAGAAAAAATGCGTTTGAGCACGACTTCTTCTTTATTGTCTGGACGAAGAGATATTATAGTAGTCGCCTCGGTTTCTTGCATTTATGGTATTGGAAATCCCGTGGAATTTCAAAAAAACGTAATTGCCATAGAAGTCAACCAAATGATTTCAAGGACTAAATTGCTACACAGTTTAGTTCAAAGTTTATATTCTAGAACCGAAGCTGAATTTACCCCAGGAAATTTCAGAATTAAAGGTGATACGGTAGAAGTCTATCCAAGTTATGCGGATGATGCGTTTCGAATTCATTTTTTTGGTGATGAAATTGAAGAAATTGAAAGCTTTGATACCAAAACCTCCCAAGTCATTGAACGTTTTGAAAAATTGACGATTTATCCCGCCAATATGTTCGTGACTTCGCCAGATGTGTTACAAAATGCCATTTGGGAAATCCAGCAAGATTTAGTAAAACAAGTAGATTACTTCAAAGAAATAGGCAAACATTTAGAAGCCAAGCGCCTCGAAGAACGCACCAACTTCGATCTAGAAATGATTCGCGAATTGGGTTATTGTTCAGGAATTGAAAATTATTCACGATACCTTGACGGAAGAGAAGCGGGCTCAAGGCCTTTCTGTCTATTGGATTATTTTCCTAATGATTATTTGTTAGTAGTCGATGAAAGTCACGTGACTTTATCACAGGTGCAAGCTATGTATGGTGGCGACCGTTCTAGAAAAGAAAACTTGGTAGAATATGGCTTCCGACTTCCAGCAGCTATGGACAACAGACCTCTGAAATTCGAAGAGTTTGAAGCCCTTCAAAATCAAGTTATTTATGTGTCGGCAACACCTGCGGATTATGAATTACAAAAATGTGATGGCGTTTATGTAGAGCAAATCATTCGTCCAACTGGCTTGTTAGACCCGATTATCGAAATTCGTCCAAGTTTGAATCAAATTGATGATTTAATCGAAGAAATACAAGTACGTTGTGAGTTAGACGAGCGTGTTTTGGTCACGACTCTAACCAAAAGAATGGCAGAAGAATTAGCTAAGTATTTGGCAAAAGTTTCCATTCGTTGTCGCTATATTCATTCTGATGTTGACACCTTAGAACGTATCGAAATCATGCAAGATTTAAGAAAAGGCTTATTTGACGTTCTGATTGGCGTTAATTTATTGAGAGAAGGATTGGATTTACCTGAAGTGTCTTTGGTTGCCATTTTGGATGCCGACAAAGAAGGTTTCCTTAGAAGTCATCGTTCACTTACTCAAACCATTGGTCGTGCGGCTCGAAACTTAAACGGAAAAGCGATTATGTATGCCGATAAAATTACAGCGAGTATGCAAAAAACGATTGATGAAACCAATTATCGCCGTACCAAACAAATCAATTACAACACCCAACACAATAAAGTACCACAAGCTTTAGATAAAAAAATAGACAGTGCATTTACCAAAAATCCACTGGTGGAATACGAATTAGGACATACTATTGCAAAAGCAGCAGAACCAGACACCACTTACCTTTCGAAACCAGAATTGGAAAAATTAATTCGTGAAAAACGAAAAGCTATGGAAAAAGCCGCAAAAGATTTGGATTTTATGCAAGCTGCCAAGTTCCGAGATGAAATTAAAGCATTACAAGAAAAACTCTCTTAATTGTGTTGTTCTTGAAACATTCCTAACAATGCTTTAGCATCAATCATAGCGTTTGGAGATTCCTGCATCATTTGCAAAACTCGTTTGGTAGCTCCAGGATTTAATCCCATATCAATGGCTATTTGACGAATCGCAACGGACTCTTTTTCGTGCAAAACACCATCACAATGCATAATCAGTGCCAAACGATAGAACTGCTGAATACGCTTAAATTCTGATTTAATAGGCAAATGAGGTAACTCTTGATGAAACAAATCAGAATATTCTGCTCTGGTAAAACCCAATTCTTTGGCTACAATCCAAATAAAATCCAACTCGCGTTGATGCAATACACCGTCTACAATAGAAAAACTTATCATTTCTAAAAGTAAACTTCTTTTTTCTTCAAAACTATTCATCAATTCCTTATTTTTAGCTAAATTATTATTTTTAAATGTATCCACAAAATTCAATTATGTCTAAAAAAACAATCCTCTTTTTTTGCTTCTTTTTTCTGGTGATGAAAGGATGGGCACAAGAAACCACAGCTACTTCTCAAGTCAGTACTTTTAATATAGTATCTCCCGAATTACAAACGACAAAAAAAATCTGGCTGTATTTACCCAAAAATTATAGCGCTACCAAGAAGAAATATTCCGTGATTTATATGCCCGATGCCCAAAATTTATTCGATGCTAAAACTTCCTATAGTGGCGAATGGAATATTGATGAAAAACTAGACAGCTTAAGCGCACAAGTAATCGTAGTGGGAATTGAACACGGAAACGAAAAACGACTCGAGGAGCTTACTCCTTATCCTCACGAAAAATACGGTGGTGGCAAGGCGAATCAATATTTAGATTTTATTGTCAACACTTTAAAACCTAGCATCGACAAAAAATACCGCACCAAAACTGATAAAACGCACACACTTATAATTGGCAGCTCCTTGGGTGGATTGACCGCTTTTTACGCTACGCTAAAGTATCCCGAAGTTTTCGGCAAAGCAGGCGTTTTTTCTCCTGCCTTTTGGATTAATAGAAAGGACATTATCGCATTAACAGAACAAACTCAAAAGCTAAAAACAAAGTACTATTTCCTTTGTGGAGATCAAGAAGGCGATGATAACAGTATGGTCAAAGACTTGAATACAATGGAAAACATCATCAATACCAAACGTTGTACTTGTAAACATTTGAACAAAAAAACCATCATAAAAGGCGGTAAACATAACGAAAAGTTATGGCGAGATGGTTTTGTTAAAGCGCTACTTTGGTTGGGCTACTAATCCTTTTTTAGAACAGTAAAATTTTATGTTATGCAACTAATCCTTCGCGAATACAACCTAAAACTAAAACACACCTTCACCATTTCAAGAGAATCTATCGATTTTCAACCTTCACTTATTGTAGAATTGCAAAGCGAAGGATACTCAGGATTTGGCGAAGCAACCTCCAACCCTTATTATCACACCACAGTTCCAATGATGCGTGCGGATTTGGAAAACATTCGTTCGTTGATAGAAAACACAACAACCGAAACTCCCGAAGAATTTTGGAACAAAGTACATCCTTTTTTGAAAGAGGATATGTTTGCGCTTTGTGCTTTAGACTTGGCTTACAATGATTTATATGCCCGCAAAAAAGGCAAAAAATTATACGAACTTTGGAATTTTACTACCGATAAAAATCCTTTAACAGATTATACTATTGGCATCGCTTCTATTGAAAAAATGGTTGCCAAAATGAAAGAACTCCCTTGGCCTATCTATAAAATTAAATTAGGAACCCAAGAAGACATCGAAATCGTAACCGAATTACGAAAACATACAGACGCCATCTTCAGAATCGATGCAAACTGCGGTTGGAGCGTTGAAGAAACCATTTCTAATTCCATAGCTTTAAAAAAACTCGGGGTGGAATTCTTAGAACAACCTATGAAAGCCGATAATTGGGAAGCACATAAAGAAGTATACAAACACTCCGCTTTGCCCATCATTGCCGACGAGAGTTGCATCATCGAATCCGATGTAGCCAAATGCCACAACCATTTCCACGGCGTAAATGTCAAATTAGTAAAATGTGGCGGTCTTACTCCTGGCAAACGTATGCTGGAAGAGGCCAAAAAACTAGGACTAAAAACTATGGTAGGCTGCATGACAGAATCTACAGTAGGCATCTCAGCCATAGCCCACCTACTACCACTACTGGATTACGTAGATATGGACGGAGCGCTACTACTAGATAAAGATATTGCCACAGGAGTAACCATTACTTACGGCAAAATTGATTACCCAGACGGAAACGGAACTGGAGTGACTCTTTTATAATTCGTATGAAAGTCCATCAATTCCCCAATCGTACAATCGAAATTAACCAAGAAACGTTCCTTTATTTTGGAGGAACGGCTTATCTTGGTTTACCAACTTTACCCGAATTTCAAGAAATCATTTTCAAAAATATCCAGCGTTGGGGCACCGCATACGGAAGTTCAAGAAACGCAAACGTCCAATTGAGCGCCTACGACACTGGCGAAACTCACCTTGCACAATTCATTCAGGCCGATGCTGCAGTTACCGTTTCATCAGGAATGCTAGCAGGCAAACTAACTATAGATTTTTTAAGCACAAGTACAGATGTTTTTTACCATTTTCCAAATGCTCATCCCGCCATTCAAAGAAAAGACAGCATCCCTTTGTTGGCAGAAAACGAGTTGAATCCAAGGATTTTAGACAATAAAAAAGAAAAAATCACCATCGTTACAGATGCGGTGCCTTCGTTTCAAACACAAGCCATAGACCTAAAAATTCTCGATAGCATTCCCTCCCACAAAGAAATCACTTTGGTTGTAGATGAATCACATTCTATCGGAATCCTAGGCAAAAACGGGTCAGGAATTTATTCGAGTATCACCAATCCTAACATCAAACGCAAAATTTTGGTCGCCTCACTTGGCAAAGCTTTTGGATTAACAGGCGGGGTAATTGCTAGTGACTCCAATTTTATTCAGCAAATCAAAAATTATGACACCTTTGTCGCGGCCGCTGGAATGAATCCTGCCTATGTACAAACCCTTGCCGAAACTGGGCACTTAGTACAACAGCAACTTCAAAAATTACAGGACAACTTAAACTATCTCGCCCAAGATTTACAACCCAGCCCCAAAATCAATTTCACCGCAAACTACCCTTCCATTTACTTAAATTGGGACAAGAGCTACGATATATTGTTGCAAAACAAAATCGTAATCACCCATTTTGATTATCCCTCAGACCAAAAAACCTTGAACCGAATCGTCATTTCCGCCAATCACCAAAAAGAAGACCTTGACCAACTAGTTAAGGTTTTAAATTCCTTTTCATAGGTTTTAGGAGCAGGAAAAAAAGGCTTTTATGCCATCATAGAACCCGTCATCCGCTATATCTTTCCTTTTTTAAAGGAAAAAAGCAAAGGATGCCGCTACTACCGGGGCTAAAGGGAAACATCTAGCCTCTTTGTAAACATCAAATTCAGACTCGAATATACCGTCGCTCTATTTTTAAACTGTACCTTTGTAAAAAATTAAAAGAATATGACCAACAACGATATTTTCAAAAAATTACGCGTAGCCTTAATGTTGCGTGACGACCAAATCGTTGAAATCCTAGAATTAGTAGATTTCAGAATATCAAAATCAGAATTGGGTGCCTTTTTCCGCGACGAAAAACATCCCAACTATATGGAATGTGGCGACCAAGTATTGCGTAATTTCCTTAACGGATTAGTAATTCACTTACGAGGCACCAAAGAAAACCCAAAAGTACCTACTGAAGTTTTAGCCAAACACAGAGCTGAAATCCCAGCAAAAGACGGAGCCGTAAAACGACCAGAGTTCAAAGCCAAACCAAAAGATGCAGAACAAAGCCGCGGAGACAAAAAGCCAGCAAGCAAAAAACCTTTCAAAAAAAGTAATAAAGCAGCTGCTCCAAAAATTCAAGTGGTAGAAAAAGTAAAATTCAACAACGGCAAGCATAAAAAATCATAATGAAAACAGCTCTAGTTATTGGCAGTACAGGACTTATTGGTTCACAGCTAGTAGATATACTCTTAGAAAGTGAACACTATCAAAAAGTCATCATTTTTGTAAAACGAGAATCTGGAAAATCACATCCCAAACTAGAGCAACACATCATCAACTTTGATGCTCCCGAAACCTATCAGCATTTTGTAAAAGGCGATGATTTATTTTGCACCATTGGTACCACCATCAAAAAAGCGGGAAGTCAATCCGCCTTTCGAAAAGTTGATTACGAATATCCTATTGCATTTTCAAAAATTGCAAAGACGAACAACATTAAGCAATTCCTAATTGTTTCTTCCTTGGGCGCCAACAAAGACTCGAACAACTTCTATTTAAAAACCAAAGGAGAAATGGAAACAGAACTAGCCAAAGCTAATTTTGAAACCACAGTCATTGTTAGACCTTCATTATTACTAGGACAACGCTCAGAATTCAGATTAGGAGAAAAAATAGGCGCTATTTTTATGAAAGGATTTTCATTTGTACTATTAGGAAGCTTAAAAAAATACCGCGCTATAGAAAGTTCCACTGTTGCAAGAGCATTATATCTTTTGGCACAATCCAGTCTAAAAGGCTACACCATTTACGAATCGGATGAACTTCAAAACATCGGAAAATAAAAAAGCCTGTTCATAACGAACAGGCTTTTCAATATATAACTAGATTGTAAATTAAGACAATGCAGCTTTAACTTGGTCAGCAGCTTCTTGAAACTCAACTGCAGAAAGAATTGGCATTCCTGAATTATCAATTAATTCTTTTGCTATAGCAGCATTAGTTCCTTGTAAACGCACAATGATTGGCACTTTTATAGCATCACCCATATTTTTGTAAGCATCTACAACACCTTGTGCTACACGGTCACAACGAACAATTCCACCAAAAATATTGATTAAAATTGCTTTTACGTTTGGATCTTTTAAGATAATACGGAAAGCAGTTTCTACACGTTTTGCATCAGCAGTTCCTCCTACGTCTAAGAAGTTAGCAGGCTCAAAACCAGCATACTTAATCAAATCCATAGTTGCCATAGCCAAACCAGCTCCGTTTACCATACAACCAACAGTTCCGTCAAGATCTACATAGTTCAATCCTACTTCTTTTGCTTCTACTTCGATTGGATTTTCCTCACGAATATCGCGCATATCGGCATATTTAGGTTGTCTATACAAAGCATTATCATCGATATTCACTTTAGCATCTACAGCCATAATTTTATTATCAGATGTTTTTAACACTGGGTTAATTTCGAACATCGAAGCATCTGAACCAATGTAAGCATTGTATAGAGAATCGATGAATTTCACCATTTCTTTGAAAGCGTTTCCTGAAAGCCCTAAGTTAAAAGCAATTCTTCTTGCTTGAAAACCTTGTAAACCTACAGCTGGATCTACTTCTTCTGTAAAAATTAAATGAGGAGTATGCTCAGCCACTTCTTCGATATCCATTCCACCTTCAGTAGAATACATAATCATGTTACGACCTGTAGCACGGTTCAATAAAACTGATACATAAAATTCAGAAGTTTCACTCTCTCCTGGATAGTACACATCTTCAGCTACTAAAACTTTATGCACTTTTTTACCCTCAGCAGAAGTTTGTGGTGTAATCAACTGCATTCCGATGATTTGTTCCGCTAACTCTTCTACTTGTTGCAAGTTTTTGGCCAATTTTACTCCACCACCTTTTCCGCGTCCACCTGCGTGAATTTGAGCTTTGATTACATGCCATCCAGTACCTGTTTCGGCAGTTAATTGTTTTGCAGCAGCAACTGCTTCAACTGCATTATTAGCAACGATTCCGCGTTGAATACGAACGCCGTAGCTTGCTAAAATTTCTTTTCCTTGATATTCGTGTATGTTCATATGTATATAAAATTTGACCGAACTCTGAAAACGTTCCAGAATAAAGTGCGACAAAAATAGAAAATTAAACTCAAATAGAATTATTTTTTTTTCCTAAAAAAAGAAGGGTTTAACTTAAAAATAACCTTACATAATAATCTGGTTCATTAAAAAAATTAAAGGTTATTTAAAAATTTGTGATATTTTTTCTTTAAAGAACCAAAATCAATAAAAAAGCTAGTTTTTACAGGGAAATAAGACGTTTTCAATTTCAAATATTATGAAAATGTTAACAGAGACGGGGCAAAATTTTACAATTGTCATTTTTGCAAGCCAAATTTGATTTTATAACAAAAATAATAGCCAAACCTAGCATTTAGACAGATTATCTCATGAATTACATAATTTTGTAAAAAAAATAGCAAGCATGAAAGTTAAAGAACAAGGCCTTTATTTGCCCGAATTTGAACACGACAATTGTGGCGCAGGATTCATTTGTAATTTGAACGGAATCAAATCTAATGACATTATTCACAAGGCATTAGACATTTTAATTAAATTAGAGCATCGTGGTGCCGTAAGCTCTGATGGTAGAACTGGTGATGGAGCGGGAATTCTTTTTGATATTCCTCACACATTTTTCAAAAAAGTTTGTGAATTCTCCATTCCTGAACCAAGAGAATATGCTGTTGGTATGGTATTCATGCCTAAAAGTAGTAATCAAGTTGATTTTTGTAAAACTACTTTCGAAAAAGCAATAGCAGATCAAAAATTAGAAATTCTTGGATGGAGAGATGTTCCTGTTGATGTTAATAATCTAGGACAAATTGCTGCCGAGAAAGAGCCTACAATAAAACAAGTCTTTGTTGGTAAAAATGGTTTAGACTTAACAGAACAACAATTCAATGCCAAAATGTTTGCTGCTAGAAAAATAGCCGAACATGCGGTTAGAGGCTCCAAAACTTCAGAAAGTCATATGTTTTACTTCTCAAGTTTTTCAACTACTACTATTATATATAAAGGTCTTTTGATGCCTGAGGACATTAGTCGTTATTATACTGATTTGTTAGACAATGATTTAGTAACTCGTTTAGCCTTAGTACACCAACGTTTCTCAACCAATACCTTCCCTTCATGGGATTTAGCGCAACCTTTCCGATATATGTGCCACAATGGTGAAATCAATACATTAAGAGGAAATGTAAGCCGTATGAGAGCCCGTGAAGAACTCATGAAAAGTGATATTTTTGGTGAAGATCTAAAAAAACTTTTCCCTATCATCCTAGAAGGAAAATCAGATTCTGCCTCTATGGACATGGTAGTAGAACTTCTTTTAATGACCGGTCGTTCTCTTCCCGAAGTTATGATGATGGTAGTACCTGAGGCTTGGGAAAAACACCATACCATGACCCCTGAGAAAAAAGCATTCTACGAATACAACTCTTGTATAATGGAACCATGGGACGGTCCTGCATCTATTCCTTTTACAGACGGAAATGTAATTGGAGCCTTATTGGACAGAAATGGTCTTCGCCCTTCGAGATATACTTTGACAAAAAGTGGTTTTGTAATCATGTCATCAGAAATTGGAGTACTTGATATTAACCCAGAAGACGTGGTACAACATGGTCGTTTAGAACCCGGAAAAATGTTCTTGGTTGACATGAATGAAGGAAGAATCATTGAAGATGACGAAGTTAAACACGCTGTGGTAACGAAACGCCCTTATCAAAAATGGTTAGACGAAAATCTTTTGCAATTGGCTAGTATTCCATACACCAACAATCCTATTCCAGTTGAAAACTTAGATTTCGAAACCAGACAACGCATGTTTGGTTACACTATCGAAGACTTAAAAACGATCATCAATCCAATGGGTGGTTCTGGAAACGAAGCCATTAGTTCAATGGGTAATGACACTCCATTGGCCGTTTTATCAGATCAACCTCAGTTATTATACAACTATTTCAAACAATTATTTGCTCAAGTTACGAATCCTCCTTTAGATGGAATTCGTGAAGAAATCATTACTGATATTAGCCTAGCTATTGGTGGAGACTACAATATTTTTGATATTGAAGCCAAACAATGCAAAAAATTAAAGATCCAAAACCCAATCATTTCTAATGAGGATCTAGATAAAATTAGAAACATTGAACATGAAGATTTCAAATCAGTAACCATTTCTACTTTGTATAAAATAGAAAAAGGAGCAAATGGTTTAGAAAGAGCTTTAGAAAAGTGTGTTCAAGCTACTTTTAAGGCTGTTTCTGAAGGAAGTAATATTGTGATTCTTTCAGATCGTGGTGTGAGTGAAACTTTGGCACCAATTCCTATGCTTTTAGCTTGTTCATACATCCATCATACTTTAAACCAACTTAAAGTACGCTCTAAGTTTGGAATTGTAATTGAATCTGCAGAGCCAAGGGAACCGCATCATTTTGCCTTGTTATTTGGTTATGGAGCAAGTGCCATAAATCCTTACATGGTTAATGAAATTATTCACCATGAAGTAAAAGAAGGACATATCACTGGAATTACTGCCGAATACGCAATTAAAAACTACAACAAAGCAATCGGAAAAGGGATTTTGAAAATCATGAATAAAATCGGAATCTCAACGCTACATTCATATAGAGCTGCACAAATTTTCGAGATTTTAGGTTTAAACAAATCATTTACAACTAAATATTTCCCTTACACACCATCCCGCATAGAAGGTATTGGATTAATGGAAGTGGAAAAAGAAGTAAAAAAACGTTTCCAAAAGGCATTCCCAAATTCAAAAGTGGCCAATCTATTACCTCTTGAAATTGGTGGAATTTACAGATGGAGAAGAAATGGAGAGAAACACATGTTCAATCCTACAACCATTTCAAAATTACAACAAGCCGTTCGTTTAAATAGCCCTGAAAGCTATGCTGAATATTCTAAAATGGTCAACGAGCAAAGTGCCAATTTAATGACTATTCGTGGATTATTTGAGTTCAACAATCTAGATCCAATTTCAATTGATGAAGTAGAACCTTGGACTGAAATTGTAAAAAAATTCAAAACAGGAGCTATGTCTTATGGCTCAATAAGTCAGGAAGCACATGAAAATTTAGCCATTGCTATGAACAGAATTGGTGGTAAAAGTAATTCTGGAGAAGGTGGTGAAGATTCAAGACGTTTCCAAAAAGAATTGAATGGCGACTCAAGAAATAGTGCTATCAAACAAGTGGCTTCAGGTCGTTTTGGAGTGTCTATTAATTATTTGACCAATGCCAAAGAGATTCAAATAAAAATGGCTCAAGGAGCTAAACCAGGTGAAGGAGGACAATTACCCGGTGAAAAAGTAGTGCCTTGGATTGCTGCAACCAGAAATTCTACACCTTATGTTGGACTAATTTCTCCACCTCCACATCACGATATTTATTCTATTGAAGATTTATCACAATTAATTTTCGATTTAAAAAATGCCAACCGTGAAGCTAGAGTAAATGTAAAATTAGTATCAGAAGTTGGAGTTGGAACCATCGCTGCGGGTGTTGCTAAAGCCAAAGCCGATGTGATTTTGATTTCAGGTTATGATGGGGGTACAGGAGCGGCACCACTTACATCATTAACACATACTGGTATTCCTTGGGAACTTGGTTTAGCCGAAGCACAACAAACTTTAATATTAAATGATTTAAGAAGCCGTGTTGTTTTAGAGTGCGATGGACAGTTAAAAACCGGCCGTGATGTTGCTATTGCCGCTTTATTAGGAGCTGAAGAATTTGGTTTTGCTACTGCTCCACTGGTAGCTTCAGGATGTATTATGATGCGTGCTTGTCACCTAAATACGTGCCCAGTAGGTATTGCAACGCAAGATCCTGAGTTGCGTAAAAACTTCAAAGGTACTCCAGAACATGTTATTAATTTCATGTACTTCATTGCTGAGGAATTAAGACAAATTATGGCGCAACTTGGCTTCAGAACCTTAAAAGAAATGGTGGGCCAATCTCAAAAATTAAACGTAAATAAAGCGATTCAGCATTATAAAGCAATGGGATTAGATTTATCTACCATTTTATACAAACCCGAAAAAGCAAAAACAGTTCCTAACCACAATACCATGCCTCAAGATCATGAATTAGAGCATGTTTTAGATTTTGATATTATCAAAGCTGCAATTCCTTCAATTTATAGAAAAGAAAGAACAAGAGTAACCTTTGATATCAAAAATACGGATCGTTCAGTTGGAGCCATTTTGAGTAACGAAATTTCAAAAATATACGGTGCACAAGGACTACCAGAAGATACTATTCTAGTTGACTTTACAGGATCTGCAGGACAAAGTTTTGGAGCTTTTGCTACCAATGGACTGTCATTTAAAATCCACGGAAACTGCAATGATTACCTAGGAAAAGGACTTTCAGGAGGAAAATTGATCATCAAAGTTCCGCCAACAGCAACTTTCAAACCTGAAGAAAACATTATCATTGGTAACGTTGCACTTTATGGAGCCATTACCGGTGAAGCATATATCAATGGTATGGCAGGAGAACGCTTCTGCGTAAGAAACTCTGGTGCAACAGCTGTTGTTGAAGGAATTGGAGATCATGGCTGTGAATATATGACTGGTGGAACCGTAGTAGTTTTAGGTAAAACAGGAAGAAATTTTGCAGCTGGTATGAGTGGAGGCATTGCTTATGTATATGATCCGAATAATAAATTCGACCATACGGTATGCAATATGGAAATGGTTGCATTTGATCCTTTACAAGCAGAAGATATAGCAAAAATGAAACGTTTAATCAAAAATCACTCCCTATATACCAGCAGTCCATTAGCAAAAAGAATCTTGGCAGACTGGGACAATCAAGTGCACCATTTTGTAAAAGTGATGCCAACAGATTACAAAAAAGCGTTGCAACGCATTGCTAAAGAAAAGGAAGTTGAAGAATTAATTGCACAATAGTCATGGGAAAAATAGGAGGATTTAAAGAATATAGTAGAGCCGACGAAAGTAACGTAGCTGTTGCAGAACGCGTTACCAATTACAATGAATTTACAATTGCATTACCAAAAGAGAAAATAAAAGAACAAGGTTCACGATGTATGGACTGTGGCATCCCTTTTTGTCACAGCTCTTGTCCGTTAGGAAATTTAATCCCTGACTTCAACGACATGGTACATCAAGAAGAATGGCAAAGTGCCTTGGAAATTTTGCAATCAACAAATAATTTCCCTGAGTTTACAGGAAGATTGTGTCCTGCTCCTTGCGAAAAATCATGTGTACTGGGCATTATAAAAGAACCTGTTGCGATCGAAAACATCGAAAAAAACATCGTCGAAAGAGGTTTTGCAGAAGGCTGGATTAAACCACAACCACCCGCAGTTAGAACAGGAAAAACTATTGCTGTTGTAGGATCTGGCCCTGCTGGTTTAGCAGCTGCCCAGCAATTGAATCGTGCTGGTCATACAGTTACGGTATTCGAAAGAGACAATGCCATAGGCGGTTTATTACGCTATGGAATACCTAATTTCAAACTAGAAAAAGCTATTATCGATAGACGTATAGCAATATTAGAAGCTGAAGGTATCGTATTTAAAACCAACGTAAATGTAGGAATCAACTATTCAGTAGACGAGCTAAAAAGTTTTGATGCTGTAGTTCTTTGTGGAGGAGCAACAGAAAGAAGAGGCTTACCTACAAAAGGAGCCGATAGTAAAGGCGTGGTACAAGCCATGGATTTCTTGACGCAACAAACCAAAGTTTTATACGGCGAAGAAGTTCCTAATCAAATTAAAGCTACTGGAAAAGATGTTATAGTTATTGGAGGCGGAGATACTGGTTCAGATTGTATTGGTACCTCAAATAGACAAGGTGCTAAATCAGTTACTAATTTTGAAATCATGCCAAAACCCCCCGTTGGACGTAGCGAAACTACACCATGGCCCTTTTGGCCTTTACAACTAAAAACTTCCTCTTCACACGAAGAAGGTTGTAATAGGAATTGGTTAATCAATACCAAAGAATTTATTGCTAACGAAAAAGGAGAACTTACTGCATTAAAAACTGTTGAAGTAGCTTGGAAAATTGTTCCAGGCCAACGTCCTGAATTAATTGAAAAAGAAGGTTCAGAAAAAATTTGGCCATGTGATTTAGCTTTATTAGCATTAGGATTTACTGGTCCAGAAAAAACATTGGCAGAGCAATTAGGATTAGAAGTGGATATGAGAAGCAATTATAAAGCAACCAAATATCAAACGAACATTCCAAATATTTTTACTGCAGGTGATATGAGAAGAGGTCAATCATTAATTGTTTGGGCAATTTCTGAAGGTCGCGAAGCTGCGAGAGAAGTTGATTTATATCTAATGGGATATACCAATTTGCCAACCAAAGGTAACGGAGATTTACCAAGTTTATAAAAGAACCATTTTTTTTAAATCCCTTGGCTTTGCTATTTTGAGCCAAGGGATTTTTTTATTGTTACAAAAAACAAAATTCAAGAACAAAATGTTTTAAATTAAACATTTTGTTATATTTTGTTATATTTTGTTTTTTATTTGGTCGACGGTAGAAACTGTAATAAATTTGTAAAAAATTAAATCACAATGCAAGGAAAAGACTTACTTCAATTAGCCGAACAATTTGGAACGCCATTATATGTTTATGATGCGGAAAAAATTCAATCTCAATTCAACAGATTAACCAAAGCTTTTTCTAAAGTTGAAAAACTTCGCATCAATTATGCGATGAAGGCATTGTCGAACATCTCTATTCTTCAACTCTTAAAAGAAATGGGCTCTGGTTTAGATACTGTTTCTATTCAAGAAGTTCTACTAGGATTGCACGCAGGTTATGCTCCAGAAAAGATTTTCTATACTCCAAATGGCGTTTCTTTAGAAGAAATAGAAGAAGTAAATGCTTTGGGTGTTCAAATTAATATCGACAATCTATCTATTTTAGAACAGTTTGGAACCAAACATCCTAATGTTCCTGTTTGTATTCGTATCAATCCACACGTCATGGCTGGAGGTAACACAAACATTTCTGTGGGACACATTGATAGTAAATTTGGAATTTCTATTCATCAATTACCTCACCTAGTTCGTATAGTAGAAAATACAAAAATGAATATTGTTGGAATCCATATGCACACTGGTTCTGACATTTTAGATATTGAAGTGTTTTTATATGCTGCAGAAATTCTTTTTGACGCTGCTAAAAACTTCAAAAATCTTGAATTTTTAGATTTTGGTAGTGGTTTCAAAGTACCATACAAAAAAGACGATGTACAAACAGATATCGAAGAATTAGGTAAAAAATTATCAAAACGTTTTAATGCTTTCTGTGATGAGTATGGGAAAGACTTAACACTAATTTTTGAACCAGGTAAATTCTTAGTTAGTGAAGCAGGCTACTTTTTAACCAAAGTAAATGTAGTAAAACAAACTACATCAACTGTTTTTGCTGGAATTGATAGCGGTTTCAACCATTTAATTAGACCAATGCTTTATGGTTCTCAACATCATATCGAAAATATTTCTAATCCAAAAGGAAAAGAACGTTTCTATTCTGTAGTAGGTTACATCTGTGAAACCGATACTTTTGCAAACAATAGAAGAATCGCTGAAATAAAAGAGGGAGATATCCTTTCGTTCCACAACGCTGGAGCTTATTGCTTCTCAATGTCTTCAAACTATAACTCCAGATACAAACCAGCTGAAGTTTTGTGGTTAAATGGCAAAGGGCATTTGATTCGTGCTCACGAAAAATTCGAAGATTTACTTCAAAATCAGATTCCTCTACAAATAGAAACAACAGTATAATATTTAAATCCCATTTGAAAAAATGGGATTTTTTCATTTATGTTTTATATATTTAAAAAAATCTTAACCTCAATCAAACGTAAGCTTTCTTAAATTTGATTTATAATAAAAACAATATATGAACAGACGGAATTTCTTCAAAAACGGTTCCCTTTTCGCTCTTGGAACAACTCTACTAAATCCATTCGAAAGCCCTGCAAACGAATTAGATTTATCCAATTTTCACAAAAATAAAAAAGCAAAAAACATTATAGTCATTGTAAGTGATGGGATGAGCATTGGCACTCTTAATATGGCTGATCTTTATTTAACCCGAAAAACTGGTAAAGGGAGTAATTGGATGCAATTGTATAAAGACAAAAAAGTTAGTCGTGCACTAATGGATATGGCCTCTGCTTCTTCAATTGTTACTGACTCAGCAGCTGCAAGTTCATCTTGGGGTTGTGGTTTTCGTGTTAAAAATGGATCCTTAAACATAGGTACAAATGGTGAAGAATATTTACCAATTTGGCAAAAGTTTCAAAAAGCTGGAAAAATGGCGGGTTGTGTAACAACTGTACCTATAACACATGCAACACCAGCAGGATTTTGTATTTCTTCTAAAAGCAGAAATAGTCAAGAGGGAATAGCAGAACTTTATTTGGACTTAAAATTTGATGTCATGTTGGGTGGTGGCGACAACTACTTTTCTGCTGATATTAGAAAAGACAAAAGAGATCTTTACAAAGAATTTAAAGATAAAGGTTTTACTGTAGTCAAAAACAAAACTGAAATGTGGTCTAGCGACAACAGCAAGCCAATTTTAGGCGTATTTGACAAAGAAGGACTTCCTTACTCCAAAGACAGAGAAAGCAGCAAAGAACTAACCAATAGCATCCCTACTCTTGCTGAAATGACACAAAGAGCTATTGACAAAATGAAAAATCACCCAAAAGGGTTCGTTCTACAAGTAGAAGCTGGAAAGGTAGACTGGGCTGCACATGGAAATGATGTAGCTGGGTTAATTTATGATCAAGTCGCACATGATGAAGCTATAAAAGTGGCTATAGATTTTGCCGAAAAAGACCAAAATACTTTAGTAATCATAACTTCTGATCATGGGAATGCCAATCCTGGGATAGTATATGGAAAAGATGCCAATGATAACTTTGATAGTATTCAAAAATATACTCAAACCAATGATTGGATTTTAAATGGTATCGGAAAAGAAACTAGTGTAGCGCAAGTAATAGAAAGAATTGAATATGCCAATAAGATAATTTTAAAGGAAGAGGAAGCTAAGGAAATTTTAAGCTACTACACTAATATAAAACTTGAAGATGGACTTTACAATCCAAGACATTTACCTCTTAAAGTATTAGGAGATATTCAAAAAAAGCGCAACTCGGTAGGTTGGATCAGTACTGACCATTCGGCTGATTATACTGAACTAGCGATGTATGGACCAGGAAGTCAACTTTTATCTCCATTTATAAAAAATACGGACCTACATTATTTGATGCTTCAAGCTGCAGAAATAGAAAATAAATTTTAATCAAAAAGACTCCTGAAATTCAGGAGTCTTTTTTGTACTTTCTAGAGAAATAATTTATTTAGAAATTAAAAGTTCTTCTAAAACTTCAGCTTCAGTTCCATTCGGAAATGCAATTTTTAGCATTTTAGACAAAGTTGGTGCTATTGATGTTATGTAAACTTTTTTATAAGATTCTCCTTTTGGAACATGCCAACCATAAAACAACAAGGGTACATTAGTATCATAACTATTAGGCGTTCCATGAGTAGTCCCGGTTTCATTATATTCCATAAAACCAGTTTTTTGAACCAATACTAAATCTCCATTCTGTTTTGGGTCAAATCCTTTAAAAATAAAATTTAAATAATAATCACCTCCTGATGATGCCAAAATTTCTTCATCGGTATATACTCTTTTTATATGAGGTAGTTCCAAAATGAAAGTTTTGAAAGCCTGTTTTACAGCGCTTAATTCTATTCCTTTGGTTTTAACTAAATCTCTATTCAAATAAATATTATAATTAGAATAATTCGATACTAAGTTAACTCCATAAGTTGCGATTGAAAACTTTTCAAGAGATTTAAAAGTTTCTTTTGATGGCACATTCGTAACATCATATTTACGATCTCTTAAAAAAATAGGGTTCTCAGCAGCAGCATGATCAGCAGTTAAAAAAAGTAAATAATTGTCCTTACCAACATTTTTATCAAGATAATCCAACATTCTAGCTAAAGTTAAATCCAACCGCAAATAAGTATCTTGAATTTCCATAGATCTTGGTCCAAAAGTATGTCCTACATAGTCAGTTGAAGAAAAACTAACTGTTAAAAAGTCAATATCATTATCTTTCCCTAAATTTTCACTTTCAATAGCTTGCAAAGCGATATCTGCTAACAAATCATTTCCAAAGGGTGTTGTTCTAAGAATATCAGCACCAGATTCTTTGTATAATTTATTTAAGTTATAAGGAAAAATAGGAGCCTTTGATTTATCTATTTTCCCTTCGTATGGATTATCATCAGGAAGGCTCTCATTATAATCAACAGCAGGTTTTAACAAGCTCCAACCTTTCTGAATGTAATTCAAATAACGTTTTTCACTATTGAATTTGGTAACCCAATCAGGCATCTTATCACCATAAAAAGAACTTGATATAAAGTCACCAGATTTACTAAACCAAAATGCCCAATTTGCAAAATGCCCTGCAGGCAAAATAGCTCCCCTATCCTTAATGCTCAAACCTATAACTTTTCCTTTAAAATTAGTTGCCAATCGCAACTCATCGGTAACAGTAGTTGCAAAAAGATTTTTGGGAGACATCATTCCTTCTTTTTCGGTTCCCACAACTAATGAATATACAGAGTCATCATCTGTACAATACCTGTTTTTACCCGTTTCACGAATATACCAATCATTACCAATTATTCCGTGAGTTGCTGGAGTAGTCCCAGTATAAATTGAAGCATGGCCTGGAGCAGTATAAGTAGGAACATAATTATAATTCATATTATAAAATGCATAACCATTATTCATTAAACGCTTAAATCCGTTTTGTGAATAATCATCATAAAATCTATCTAAATATTCAGCTTTCATTTGATCTACAACTATTCCAATAACAAGTTTAGGACGTTGCTGAGCAATAGAAACACAAGAAACAAGGTAGAATACTAACAAAAAAACTTTTTTCATAAATAAATATTTTACACAAATTTAAATTATATAATCAATAAAACAGGAAAAAACGAAGATTTTAGTATACCCTTTCAACTACTTAAAAAAAGAGCAAAAAAAAACCCCTTCATCGAATGATGAAGGGGTTTTAAAAGAATCTGAAAATATTTCAGATTAAAGAAAGGCGGCGACATACTCTCCCACAAAATGCAGTACCATCTGCGCTGGCGGGCTTAACT